>JAXHTF010000005.1 GCA_034211275.1 Acidobacteriota bacterium | reverse complement strand
GGCGGAAACCCCCGCCGAGGGCCGGTGCTCAAGCCATCATCAAGCAGCCAGGCGGCGCCAGGCGGCACGGTCTCGCCGCGCGGCCTCCATGGCCTGCTGAACGCGGGCGACCAGCGCCAGGGTCAGCCCCGCTCGCTCGGCGCGGAGCAGCTCGGCGATGGCCGCAGAAATGACCTTGTTCCCCGCCAGTGGCTCGACCAGCCCGCGGCTGGTCAGGGCGGTTTCGTAGGCATCATCCCCTCGCCCGAGAAGGAACTGCAGGCGGACGAGGTCGCAGGTCGCGATGGCCGCCTCCCCCGGATGCTCCGTGCGGAAGATCTCGACCACGGTCATCAGCTGTTCACCGGCAGCTTCGAACTCGCCCAGCTCCTCCTGGATCCCCGCTTCGAGCCAAACCAGCTTCCCTTTGTGACGTTTCGAGACATGGGGGAGGTATGCCCGGGCCCTCTCGACATATTCCAGCGCTTCTTCCAACTGCCCGAGATTCTTGAGGTCCACCCCGAGGCTCTGCAAGGCAGCGAAGCGGTAGCGCCCTTCGGTTTCAGGGAGCCGCCGCAGGGCGGTTTGGAAGGCTTGCATGGCCTCGGCCTTGCGCCCTTCGTACCCCAGCCACTGCCCCATCTCGACGCAGGCCTTGGCGAGGCCCAGGTCGTCATTCTCGCGCAGGAGGATGGCGGCCGCCGCCCGCACCAAGCGATGGGCCCGGGCACTGTCGCCGTGATCGTTGATGACGTAGGAGTAGCGGCGCAGGAGATTGCCGACCTTGCGATGCTCGCCCAGGACGTGGGCGAATTCGAGCGCGGTTTGGAAGCAGTGGTCCGCGGCGTCGAGCTCGATCAAGGCCCAGTGCGCCGCTCCCGCCACCTCCAGCAACCCGGGAAGATCCGCCGGGGCGGCCAGGTCGACCAGGGGCGGGAGGAGCTCGAGGGTGGAGCGGGGGGCGCGGTAGCCCTTTTCGTTGAGGTCGGCGAAGAAGGCGTCGTCGAGGCGCCGGCCGGTGGCCTCGCCGCGGAACCGCTCCCAGGCGCGGGTCACCAGCGCCGGCGGCTCGCCGCGGGGGCGGTCGAGGCCGAAGTCGAGATTGTGGTCGCTGCGCAGCTGCTGGAGCACGAACTCGCCCGGGTCGAGGCCCAGGTGATCGAGGATGGCGAAGAACTCATCGAGGTGCAATGAGCTGGTTTCGCGGTGGTAGTACCACCACTTGGGGCTCTGGCCCAGGGCCCGTTCCATGCGGGCGTAGGAGCCGTACCCCCGACGCTGCAATTCTTCGTCCAGCGCGGCGACGAGATTGACCGAGAGCTTGCGAAATCTTTCCACCTCTTCATCCTTCCTTCGACTTGTCACTCAAGGGGATGCTCGGACTTTACCCCGAAACTCCTGTATCGCGAAAGTTCGCGAATAGGGTGTCTTTCATCGGTGGCCGGCCCACCGCAATCCAACGGAGCAATGCGATGAGAACGATCCGCGAGCCCGTGCAAGAGGAGGTCAAGACGTGAGGAAGAAAGAGAGCCACCGGACTGAAGAGGACTCCCTACCCCAGAAACACCACCGAGCCGAAGAGCACCATCCGGCGGAAGAGCACCGTCCGACGGAGGAACACCATCTGACCAAAGAGCTCTGCGCAGCCATCTTCGCCCAAGACGGGCCGCCCGAGAACACGCCCCGACATCTGCTCGACCATCTGCTGCGTCGCTGCCCGGAGTGCCTGGCCGTATGGAAAAGCTACCTCGAAAGCCAAGGCCTCCCGGGAGGGCTCAAACTCTCTGCAGACTCCTGGGCAAAGCTCGATGCGGTGTTTCAAAACATCCTTGCCCAAGCCTCGAACCTACGCCAGCGGGTGCGCAAAGAGGAGCAAGGGGTCGACAAACTCTTGCAGGAGCTCGACCAGCTCCCGAGCCCGGCGGCTCGGGTGACGCGGGTACGCCGCAGCCGGCGCTTCCGCAGCTGGGTGCTCTGCGAACGCCTGCTGGAACGGAGCCAGATACTGAGCTTCGAGCATCCGGAGGCGGCGGCGGAGAACGCCGAGCTGGTGATCGAGACGGCGTGGGCTCTCGACGACTCGGACATCGGGAAAGCGTTGATCAGCGATCTGATGGCTCGGGGCTGGGCGAATCTGGCCCAAGCGCGGCGGCTTGCCGGCCAGCCCCAACTGGCGTCCGAGGTCTTCGCCATGACCCGCCTATTCGTCGAAGAAGGCTCCGGCGATCCGCTGGTAGAAGCGGAGGTCACCGGGATCGCGGCCTTGATTCATCGCGACCTGGGACAGCTGGAGGCAGCGATCCGGCTGCATGATCGGAGCGTCTCGATCTACCAGCGCCTGGAGGTCCGAGCTCAAAGGGCGCACGGCCTGTTGCAGCGCTCCATGACACAGATCCTGGCGGGCGATTTGGAGGCGGCGCTGGAGGACCAACACCGGGCCATCGAGCTGGTGGACCAAAGCACCAACCCGCGACTCTGGCTGTGCGCGGAACATCTGCTCATCGCAACGCTCAACGAGCTCGGCAAGGGCAGCGAAGCCAGGGCTCGGCTTACAAAGCTCCAGGAAGCACCGCCGTCGACAACCGACCCCTGGAGCCGGCTACGCCAGCGCCGGCTCCAAGCGACCCTATCCCTCACCGCAGGCGACGCCGAGACCGCAGCCGAATGCGAGGACGCCGCCCGCTGCCAGCTGGCCGAAAGCGGGATCTTCCATCCGTCGATGATACCGACTCGCTCGCTGCTGACGGAGCTGGGAACGGCGGAGGGGTGAGGGATTGATGGGGCCTCGAACCGCAAAAGGGTCACCCAAGATCACCGGTCTGTATCCACTCCAACCACCGCCCCCCGCAGCTCCCCAACCAACCCCTCCCCTTCCGGCAACTGCTCCATCTGCTCCAAGCACCGGCCCAGCGTCGGAGGGATGAGGGGGAGGTGTTTGGGGAAGCCGCGATGAGCGAAGGCGGCGAAGGTGCCGATGGCTTTGAGGGTTCGCTGGACGGCGCAGCGGCGGTAGGAGAGGAGGTCGGCGTCCTTCGGGAGTACGCGGGCGAGGATGGCGGCCTCGATCTCCGATGGGGGGAAGTGGCTGTCGTTGAGCAGGGAGGCGAGGTCGTAGGAAGCGGGGGCCAGGCGGAGGTCTTGGTGGTCCAGGATGGCCAGCTGGTTAGGTCCTTCGGAGGGGATGGGGACGAGGTTGCGGACCATGTAGTCCCGGTGGTTCGGGCAGCGGGGTTCTTGGTCGATGTGCTCGCAGAGGGTGTCGAGGAAGGCTTCGAAGCGGGTCTCGAGAGGTTTGGAGAGGAGGCCTTGGGGGCGCCAGAAGCGGTCGCGGGTTTGGTCGAGCTCGCGGCGGAGGGCAGCGCCGTCAAGGACGGGATTGAGGTCGTGGACCTCTGCTGCCGGAAGCTCGCCGATGCGTCTCGCGAGGTCGGCGGCGTGGAGGTAGTGGGGGAGGCGTTCTGCCCAGGGGCGCGGGGAGAGCTCGTAGAGGGTCTGGGCACCGACGTCTTCCAGCACCATGCGCAGCTCTTCCTCATCCGAGGCAAAGATCTTCGGAACGCGAAGCTCGGCATTCTCGAAGAGCTCGGTAGTCGCGAGGAAGCGGTGGAAGACGTCCCGTTGATGCTCCGGATAGGAAGCGACGATCACCACCGTACCGTCAGCGCGGCGGGCGCGGGCGTAGGTACGGGGAGAGACGTCGCCGCCGAGGGGTTCGAAGCTCTCGGGCAAGAGGTCGTGAAAGCGGAGCCAGGACGCCGACGGAGGCTCGGGCCTTGGTGGGGTCACAGCTCCGGGAGCGACCCTTCCGGGCACCCCTCCTCCTGCTGACGATGACCCGACGGACCGCGACTTGGAAGAGGTAGAGTCGTCGGTTGGAGAACGGTCGGAAGTGGGATCGCAAGGGCGCATGGGCGAGTCGTTCGCAGGTTAGCACCGGTTTGACACCCCTGGAAGGTGCGGGCAATAATCGGGGCTCGCCCCGCTCGGAAAGCAGCAATACCGCGGGTTTCCGGACAGCGGCTCGGCGCCGGAAACGTTCCGGGAGAGGCTCGTCCGCAGGCAGCTGCGTGGCGAGAAAAAGGAGAAAGGAGACGGCCCTGGAAGACAAGCTTCGCTCGCTGCTGGAGGATTTCAGCCGGGTCCTGAACGGGACCATGGAAGGTTCCTCGATGGATGTGGAGGATTTCATCCGCCGCCTCCGCAGCTCCGGCTACGCGCTCTTCCTGACGGTGGACCGCAAGCGCAGAGAGGACGGCACCATGGAGCCGCAGAGCCTGCAGGCCGACATCCGCGCCGTACCGAGCGCGAAGCCCAGCGCGAAGGTCTCCCCAAACGACGCCATTCCCGTTCCGGCGCCGGCCGGCCGCTCCTCCACCGCCCCCTCCAGCCGGGCCGCCGACGGTGGCGAACCGAGGTTTCAAATCAATGCCCAGGATCTTCAATTCCTCCGATCCATCGGGATCGACCCCACCCGGCGACTCCGCACCCGCCGGCGGCGAGCCAAGGCCGCCCAGCGGCGACACTCCTGACGCGCCTCCGGCCACCACCCCCTCCGCACCCAACCCGTCGGATTCGCCCGAAGCGTCTGCGGGATCTCGAGATCCCAAGCCCCCGAGCCCAGAAGCCTCAGAGAAGGGTCTCGCCCCGGACCTGCTGGGCCTTCCCCTGAAAGAGCTGCAGGAGATTCTGGCCCCGGTGGTGGACCGCCCGTTCCGAGCCAAGCAGATCTTCCACGCCCTGCACCAGCGGGGGGTGAGCGAGGTCGGGGAGATGACGGACTTGAGCAAGGAGCTGCGGCGCAAGCTGGAGGACCGCTTTCGCATTGGCGTTCCCAAGGTAGTGGAGGCCCACACCAGCGCCGACGAGACCACCAAATATCTCTTCGAGCTCACCGACGGCGCGGTCATCGAGGCGGTGGACATTCCCGATGGCGAGCGCCGCACGCTGTGCATTTCGAGCCAGGCGGGCTGTGCCCTGGCGTGTCGATTCTGTGTGACAGGTTATTGGGGAGGCGGGCGCAATCTCACCGCCGGCGAGATCGTCGGCCAGGTGCAGGCCATCCGCCAGCGTATCGGCGAGCTGCCGGCCGGGCTGAACCTGGTGTTCATGGGCATGGGAGAGCCGCTGCTCAATCCCGACAATGTCCGCGACGCCATCCACCTGCTGGCGGAGCGCATCTCCTGGCGGCGCATGACGCTGTCGACGGTGGGGATTCTGCCGGCCCTGGAGGAGATGGCGCGCTGGCCCAAGCGGCCGAATCTGGCGGTTTCCCTCCACGCCCCCGACGACGAGCTGCGCAGCCGCCTGATGCCGGTGAATCAGAAGTATCCGCTGGCGGATCTGATGGCGCTGCTGCACCGATGGCCGCTGGAGAAGGGGCGCAAGATCACCTTCGAGTACGTGCTGATCCGCGACGTCAACGACAGCCTACCCACCGCCGATGCCCTGGCCTCGTTGGTCCAGGGTCTGCCGGCGAAGGTGAACCTGATCCCGGTGAACCATGACCCGGTGCTGGGGGAGCGGATGCAGCCGCCGGCGCCGGAGACCACCGAGCGCTTCCAGCAGCGGCTCAAAAGCCACGGCGTGGTGACCACGGTGCGCCGCCAACGCGGCGACGAGGTCAGCGGCGCCTGCGGCCAGCTCCGCGCCTCCCACCGCCCGGCGCGAGGCTTCCGGACGCCGGTTCAGCTGTGAAGTCCTAAAAATCTGAACGGGTACGGAGAACGTAGCCCGCGTCTTTGAGCCCCGCCCGCACCTCTTCCGCATGCCGAGCGTCGCGGGTTTCTAGCGTCAGAGCCACCTCCGCCTCCCAGAACGGGGAGGAGGTGAAGGTGTGGTGGTGATCGATCTGCACGACGCTGGCTTCCTGCTCTGCCACCACCGTCAACAGCTCCGCCAGGCCGCCGGGGCGCTGGGGGACCTGGACGGTGATGCGCATGAGGCGGCCGGAGCGGACCATGTTGCGTTCGATGATCAGGGAGAGCAGGGGCAGGTCGATGTTGCCGCCGCAGATGATGGTGGCGACCTTGGAGCGCCGCAGCTCCGGGAAGTGATTCTTCAGGATGGCGGCGACGCCGGCGGCCCCGGCGCCCTCGGCGAGAGTGCATTGGCGTTCCAGCAGGAAGACGATGGCGTCGGCGAGCTCGCTCTCGGTGACGGTTTTGACCCGATCGACGTGCTGCTGCACCAGCTCGAAGGTGCGATTCCCGGGGCGCTTGACCTGAATACCGTCAGCAAGAGTGCGGCCGCCCTGGATGGTCACCGGCTCCCCCGCTTCGAGGCTGCGCACCATGGATGGGGCTCGGGCCGCCTGGACGCCGAAGACTTGCACCTCCGGGCGCACCGCCTTGATGGCCACGGCGATGCCGGCGATGAGGCCGCCACCGCCCACCGGCACGATCACAGCGTCGAGATCCGGCACCGCTTCCAGCAGCTCGAGACCGATGGTGCCCTGACCGGCGATGACCAGCTCGTCGTCGAAAGGGTGGATGAAGGTGAGGGAACGCTCTTCCTGCAGCCGGCGGGCCTCGGCGTAGGCCTCGTCAAAGTTGGCGCCGTGGAGCACCACCCGGGCGCCGTGCTCGTGGGTGTTCTGAACTTTGATCAGCGGCGTGGTCTCGGGCATCAGAATGGTGGCCCGGATGCCGTTGCGGCTGGCGTGGAAGGCGACGCCCTGGGCGTGGTTGCCGGCAGAAGCGGCGATGACCCCGCGACGCTTCTCTTCGTCGGTGAGGCAGAGGAGTTTGTTGAGGGCCCCGCGCTCTTTGAACGAGCCGGTGTGCTGCTGGTTCTCCAGCTTGACGAAGACCTCGGAGCCGGCGACCTGGGAGAGGACGTCGGACTTGACCGTGGGAGTGCGCTTGACGTGACCGTCGAGCCGCTCCCGGGCCGTTTCGATGTCGCTCAATCCGATCATTCGCCCCTCCGAGGCAGTGTCAATCCCGCCCGGTGGAACCGAAGCCTCCGCCCCCCCGGGAGGTGGCGGTGAGCTGATCGGATTCGATCCAGCGCACCGGCTGGGCCTGAGCCACCACCAGCTGAGCGATGCGCTCGCCGCGGCGAACGGTGAAGGGCTCGGCACCGAGGTTGATGAGGATCACCCCCACCTCGCCTCGGTAGTCGCTGTCGACGGTGCCCGGAGCGTTGGCGACGGTGACTCCGTGGCGCAGAGCGAGGCCGCTACGAGGCCGCACCTGCCCCTCCCAGCCGAGGGGAATTTCGAGCACCAATCCGGTGGGAATGAGCTTCCGCTGGCCCGGCTCCAGATCCACCGGCTCCGCCACCGCCGCGCGCAGGTCGAAGCCGGCGCTGCCCTCGGAGGCGAGCTCCGGCAGCTCCAGATCCCGGCCGTGATCGAGGCGCCGGTAGCGCACCGGAACCGCATCGAGAATCAACCGTCACCTCCGCCCGTGGGATTGCGTTGGCCGCCGCCGAAGCCTCCCGCACCGCGCCGTTGCTGACCGCCAAAGCCACCCCGGCGCTGTTGTTGACGGTTGAGGCCATTGTTGCCCTGGTTGCCACGGGGGTTGTTGCCCGAGTTGACTCCCTGAGCCGGCACCGGCACGCCGAAACCCTGGCGCCCTTGGCCGCGGCGCTGCCGCTGCACAGCACCATTGTTGTTCTGCTGGGGACCACCGACCTGGTTGGGATTCTGATTCGGCAGCTGGAAGGTGATCTGCGGCTGGATCCCGTTGGGGAAGGGCCGGCCGAAAGTGTCGCCGGAGGGCACCATGGGCGGCCGGTCCGGCAGTGACGCGATGCCGGAGACCAATTCGGCGGTGAAGGCCCATTGGTCGTAGCGAGTCTTGCCCATGAAGACTTTGATGGAGTCCCCGTCCGCCTTGCTGTAGACCCCGGCGATGGGGCCCAAGCCGCCGCGCTGCCGTTCCGATCCACGGCTCGGCGGCAGACCATTTCCCTGGCTCGGCTGGCGCCGCTGGCCGCGGTTGGGCAACGCCCGGTTGATGGCATTCCGGCGATTCTGCTGGTTGGGATTCCCTTCGGCCTGGTTGGGATTGATCTGGGTACCCGGTCCGCCGGCGTAGATCAGTCCCCATTCGCCGTCGTCGGTCATGGGATCGGGGTAGAGCTGGCGAATGCACCGGGGCTTGACCTTCTCCAGCTCTTCGAGCTTGATGGGGTAGCGCTGGAAGCGGCGCTGGAAGCAGCGGATGGCCTCGGCGTATTGCAGCCCGCGGAAGATCAGCTCTTCTTCCTTCTCGCGCTGGGAGACGGAGGTCCAGAGGGGCAGGGCAGCGGCGGTGCCGATGGTCAGAATGGTCACCAAGATGGCCAGGATGACCATGTTGTAGCCCTGCTCGCCGCGGTCTTTGGCGGCTCGGCGGATCATGGCGCACCCCCCGGGATGCGGCGATGGAGCCCGGCTACCATTCGCTGTAGGGCTCCCCGTCGATACTGGTCTCTTCGGAACCGGAATAGACGTCGATGATCCCCGGCTGGCCGTCCTCCGGCAGATCCGTTTCCGCCGGCTCCTCTCCCTCTTCCAGCTCTTCGTAGACCACCTGCCAGGTATCGGAGCTCTTGGTGATGGGATCCATGGGGATCTCCCGCAGGTAGCCCTCGTCCACCAGTGCTTCGAGGCTGGGCGGGTAGTTGCCCTTGTCGGCGAAGTGCTGGTTGATGACGTCCCGCATGGTGCGCAGGTTGGTTTTGAGCACCGCCTCCTGGGCCCGGCGGGGGGAGTTGATCAGCGCCGGGATGGCGAGGGTGGCGAGGATGCCGATCATGGCGACGACGATGATCAGCTCCAGCAGGGTGAACCCACGCTGGCCGGAGCGGCTGCAGTAGCGGCGGTTGAATCGATGGTTGCGAATTTTGTGCATGGGAAGCTCCGTCGTCTACCACTCGGCGTAGGGGATGCCGTTGAGGCCCACCCCCTGACTGCTGGACCGGACATCGAAAACGTTCTCGCCTCCCCAGGAGGTGGCGTCGGGCTCGTCCTGATAACTGAGCAGAATCCAATCCTCGTCGGTTCCTACCATGGGATCGACGGGAATGCGGCGCAGGAATCGGACCCGTTTGTCCACCTGCCCCACGAGGTCGACTCCCTCCACCAGGACCTCCAGATCCTTCGGATAGCCATCGGTACCCAGATCCACCGGCAGCAGCCCGTGATCACTGTAGCGTTTGTACTCGTCAATGGCGTTGCGCATGTCCCGCAACGCCGCCCGCAGCTCGATCTCTTTGCTGCGCTTGACCGAGTATTTGGCCACCGGCAGGGTCGCCGCGGCGAGAATCAGCAGAACGGCGGCCACCACCACCATCTCGATCATGGTGAAGCCGCGCTGACGGCGGAGAGCTTGAGGTCGTCGCAGTCGCATCAAGATTCTTACGATTCAGGGCCAGGGTCTGTCCCAAGCCACGGCCCCGGGGGGCCTGAGTCGGAGATTCAATCCTGCCCGGGGTTGTCCGAGCTCTGAGTCCGAGGATCTCGCGGGCCCTGGGGGCCGGGAGCCGTGCCCTCCGCCACCACCACCGTCAGGGGTTGGGCGGTCTGGGTCGCCAGATCGGCGAGGTCGGCGTCCAGAGCCTCCGCCTTGCGGAAGGCGATGGCGCTGTTGCCCTCGGCGACGGCGCGGAAGTGGATGGTCGCCACCACGCCCCGGCCCTCGACCCCGTCGTGGCCCCGGCCCAGACGGCTGGCGCCGAGGCTCAAGGCTCCCTCCTCGGAGGTGTCGGAGAGCACGGTGACGTCACCGGCGGCGCCGAGGAAGCCGCCGGCCTCCACCCGTTCCACCGCCAGCACCGCCGGATCGAACTCCAGCTCGACGGGAAAGTGGGCCACCGGCTGACCGGCGTCGGCCATCAGCTGCACCACCAGCTCATCCCCGGGAGCCACTCGGGCGGCTTCGGCCACCAGCTCGAGGGAAATCCCGGGGGCCACCGCCGCGGAGGTGGTGGAAGTGAGCTCGCCGAGCTGCGCGATGCGCGGCGCCGCGGCGGAACCGCCCGCTGAGGTCAGCGGAGCCTGCGCTCGCGGAGCGAGGGGCTGGAGCCACGAGACGTTGGGCTGGTCCTCGTCGTCGACTTGCTGGCGGTCGTTGCGGTCGAAGAAGCTCCCCGGGGCGCTGCTGGGTGCCAGATCGACCCCCGGCGGCTCCTCCGGCTCCCCCTGCTCCTGATCCGCATTGTCGCGCAGGCCCCGCGGCAGCTGCTGCAGACGCCGGCGCAGCATCTCCTGCACCCGTTCGCGATTGCTGTCGGTCTCGAAGGGACCGTCGGTGGCGGATTCCACCCGCGGGCTGCCGCCGCGGAAGGTGATCTTGGACTCGGTGCCGACCCAGATGGGCAGCAGATCTTCCTCGGTGAGGTTGGGCGTGCGGATGATGTGCGGCGTCATGGTCAGGATGACGTCGGTGCGGGTGTTGTCGGTGTTGGTGTTGGAGAACAACCGGCCCAGGAGCGGAATGTCGCCGATGCCCGGAATGCCCGCCTGGGAGTCCAGATCCTCGGTGCGGATGAGGCCGGCGAGGAAGTTGGTCTCACCGTCCTTGAGGCGGATGGTGGACTCGATGGTGCGGGTGCCGATGACCGGCTGCCGCTGGCCCGCCGCCGCCTCCACGAAGCTGGAGATATTGCTCACCTCCACCGTCACCATGAGGGTGATCTCTTTGTTGTGGTGCACCCGGGGCTCGATCTCGATGCGAATGCCCACGTCCGTGTACTGGAAGGTGGTCAGGGGCACGATGTTGCCGCCGACGGTGTTGGAGGTGTTGAAGGTGGTGGTGGGGATGGGCACCCGCTCACCGATGAGCAGGCGCGCCTGCTCGCCCTCGCTGATGCGCAGCTGAGGCCGGGCCAGCAGCTGGGCGTCGGTATCCGTCTTCATGAAGTTGTAGATGAAGTTGGGGATGGTGAGGGACCAATTGTTGGCGGTCAGGTCGTCGATGTCGGAGAGGCGCAGGGGAATGTCGTCGCCGCCCAGGTCGAGGCTCTGGGTGACGGCGTAGTTGTCCAGGGACAGTCCCAGGTTGCGCATCTTCGACGAGTTCACCTGCAGCAGCTCGACGTCGATGACCACCTCCGCCTTGGCCTTGTCGTTGGCCTCGATGATCTTCTCCGCCACCTTCACCTTGTCGGCGGTGTCGCGCAGGATGATGGCGTTGAGCTGCTCGTTGGTGGCGATCTTCTTGGCATCCACCAGGCTGCGCAACATGGTCATGACCTGCTTGATGTCGGCGTTGGACAGGAAGAAGGTCTGAATCACCAGGTCCTCATAGTTGCGCCGGTTCTGGGGGGTGTCGGCGACCACGATGATGGTGTGCTCGTCCTGGACCTTGTAGAAGTGGCCGGCGGCGCGCATGATCACTTCCAGCGCGCTTTGGGCGGTGACGTCCTTGAGCACGATGGAGATCTCCTGATCCTTGAGGTTGGGATCGAAGAGCACGTTGATGTTGAACGCCTTGCCCAGCGCGCGGTAGATGTCCTTGACCGGCGTCGGCTCCGGGAAGTCGAGATCGATGGGCTCGTCGGAGCGCGGGTCCAGCTCCGGCGGCTGGGGCCGGGCACCGCGGGTCTTGGCCTTCAAATCCTCGAGGGTGCCGGGGGCTTCCCGCTCCTGCTCCCGGGCCTCGATGGCCTGCTGCAGGGCGACCATCTCGGCCTGGGCATATTGGTTGGTGGGGTCGAGCTGCACCGCCTGCTGGAATTCCACCATGGCGCGCTCCCAGACCTCCGCTTCGAGGTAGCGCTTGCCCTTCTCGAAATGCTCCTGGGAAGCGCGAATCTTGGTGCGCAGCAGGGCGGCCCGGTACTCCAGGTTCTCCGGCTCACGCTCGACGGCTTCCAGATAGTGCAGCACCGCTTCGTCCCATTGGCCCTGGCTGGCGGCAATCTCTGCCTGACGATAGCTCTGGTAGCTCGAGCAGCCGGCCAGGCCGAGGACGAGCAGGGCGGCGGCGAGATAGCGCCCGTAGCGAACAAAGCTCATTGAGAAACCTCCACGTTAACGTCCCACTTCCAGCCGGACTGGAGGAGCGTCGGGAAAATTGACGAAACGAATCAGCACGGATTCATAGCCGATCTCGGCCACGATGAACTCATCGTCTATGACCTCTCCCTCGAGGGCATTGATGAGCTCTACGTCGGTACCGAGGACAGCGATGCGCTTTCTCTCCGGTCCGAAGCTGCCGAGATAGTCGAAAGTGACGGCGGGCGGCTGGGGCACCCGCACCACCGGCGGCGGGGGCGGTGGTGGGGGCGGCGGCGGCCGCTGGATCACCGGGGGCGGCGGCGGTGGAGGGGGTGGCGGCGGGACGTAGAAAGCCCACAGGTTGCGCCCGATGCGATAGCTCTCCGCCCCCGGGTCGAGGGCCTCCAGGTTGAGCTCCACCACCTCGTCGGGAATCGCCTCGGAGCTGCTGGCTCCGCGCCGTCCCCGCGCTCGGGCTCCGCGGTTTTCAGACGAACCGTCGGTGATGACCGGTCCACCACCGCCACCGGAGAACGAAGGCAGGAACTGCCACAGGACCACCACGGCGAGGACGGCGAAGAGCACCACCACCAGGCGCTTCTGCATCGCTTCCTTGCGCGCCTGTTCCTCCGGCGTCTGTTGGATGCCGGGGCTCATGCTCCACCCTCCTCGAAGTCTCCACTCTCCACCGGCACTCCCGGAGCATCCAGGTAACCCAAGTCTTGATACTGCATTTCCAGATACTCGGCGTCGTCCGCGGCAAAGAGGGTGGAGATGCGCAGGCTAATGCTGAGGTTGCGGCTCGAACCCGCATCACCGCTCAGGCTGATGCTCTCCAAGGTCAGGAAGGTGGGGGTCAGCTCCAGCGAGTTGATGAACCGGCGCAGGTCGGCGTAGCTGCCCTCGACGCTGAACACGAAGGCGGTCTGCACCAGTCCGAAGTCTTCCAGGCTCTCCTGGGGATAGGACACCGCGGTGGGGGCCATGCCCGCCTGAGTCGCCAGCCGGCGGACCTCCGCCAGCACCGCCGTCAGCCGCTCCTCTTGGGTGGCCAGGCGGTCCGAGTAGAGCTCCACCACCCGCTGACGGTTGAGCTCGACGTCGGCAAGCAAGCGTTCCAGCTGCTGGCGCTCCTGGTTCAGCTCCTGCTCGCGCTGGGCGGCGGTGTTGATGCGCTGCTCCAGCAGGTCCACCTCGGCCCCCATGCCGCTGGCCTGGTAGTACATGAAGAGAACCAGCATGAGGGCGGCGAAGAGGAGCGCCGGCAACCATAGCCAGATCCGTTCCCGCCAGGCATAACCCAAGCTCTTGAGACCGTTCATCGCGGCTCCAGCGCCGACGAGGCGGAAGGTTGACGGGGGAATGGGTTGGTGGTTCCGGGAGTGCTGCCGGAGCCCCCACCACCGGATCTCGAGGAACCAGAACCTGACGAGCCAGAACCCGAGGAGCCAGAGCCCACCGGCACTACGAAGCCGGCGGCGCCCGGTCTCGACGAGCCAGTACCCGACGAACCCGTGCTCGGTTGACCGGCACCGGCCTGGGAGCCTCGGGGACGCAGCCCTTCCGGCAGCCCACGACCCGCTGCTTGTTCCTGCTGACTCTGGCGGTCGGCGGAACGCTGCTGCAGACCGCGGATGCGCGCCCGAGCTTCCTCGGCGCGCTGCTGAGCCGTCAACCCGCGGGTGCCCTGGTCGAGCGCCGATGCCGGCGTCCGGCCGGAGGCTCCGCCATCGGCAGGGTCGTCCTCGGCATCCGCGCCGGAAGCGACCGCCGTGCGGGAATCGCTTCCCGCAGCCCGGGGTGCAGCGACTCCGGGTTGGTCGCCCCGCGGCACGATGCTCGAAGGCCGGGTGCCGGCTACGTCCACCTCCCGCAGCTCGACGCCGCCCTCCGCAGCAGCTCCTTCACCGGAGGCTTGCGCGGTGACGGTGGGGGCTGCGGGAGCGAGGTCGCCGGGGCGGTAGAAGACCGCGATGTCGAATTCGCTTTGGTTTTCCTTGTTGCGCTGATCGCGAGCCAACCGCGGGCGCTCGAAGGAAGGGTGCTGGAAGAGGCGATCCAGCAGGTCCAGCTCCGCCTCGAAGGTCTTGGCGACGCCGCGCAGCGCCAGGCGCACCTGCCCGTCCTCGATGCGCTGCTCGCGATTGCGCCGATTGCGTCGGTTCTCCGGACGCCGGGGCGTCAGGCTGCTGATGCGCACGTCGTTGGGCAGCACGTCTTCCAGCCGGTCGAAGAGCTCGCTCCAGCCGAAGGTGCGGGCGGCGATCTTCTGGTTGAGGAAGGTCACCTGGGCATTCTGGCTGGCGATGCGATACTCCCGGAGACCGTCCCGCAGGTCCTCGATACGCTCCTCGTGCTCGTCCACCCGCGCCTCCAGCGTCTGCAACTCGTCGGCCCGATCCTCCGAGCCGGTGAAAAAGCTGTAGTAGCGCTGAGCGTTGATCACCAACAACAGCCCTCCGACGATCCACAGAAAGATCGCCAGCCGGATGATCGGCCGGCTGTTGTAGAAGGGGCGGCGGGCGAGGTTTAGATTCGGGATGCTCAAGCGACCTCCTGGCGGCTGGCGCCGAGCACCGGCGCCACGTCCAGCCAGCTACGGGCGGATGTTGCAAAGCCCAGCGGTGCCAGATGGGAGGCGTCCAATCCCTGGACCGGGGCTCCCAGGCTCTCTTCGAGCCATTCGGCCCAGGCGGCCCCCCGCTGCTCGTCGGTGGCGAGGAGGAGCACGCGGTCGAGGGAGGTCTGGGGCAGATGCTCCTCGAGGAAGGTCCGGGTCAGCTTCAGATCGCGCTGCACCAACCGGCGGCGAGCGTCCAAGGGCAGGCCCGCTTCCGACGCCTTGTAGCGATGCAGCACCGGCTCCCCACCGTGGGCGAAGAGCAGAGTGTAGCCGTCGTCCTGGACCAGAGCAAGGCCGGTGACGCCACCGCCGGAGTCCCCCAGCAGGGCCGCCAACAACGCCTGACTGACGTTCACCACCCGCCCCAGGCGCACCTTCTCGTCGGCGAAGAGTCGCTCCATCTGGGCCAGCAGCTCCTCCAGGGCGAAGCCCAGCAGCAGGCGCAGGGGCTGCTCCTGACCGGCCAGCGAGGCTACCTCCACCCCACGCACCCGCAGCTCGTCGACCCGGAAAGGCACCACCCGCTTGAGCAGCCAGCGCATCATCTGGGTCCGCGCTGCTTCGTCGCCGGGAAGCTCGTTGGTTTCGGCGAAAGCCAGACGCAGCCAGGCGTCGGGCAGCACCAGGGAGGCCCGAGGCGGCGGCGACGGCAGGCGGGCGAGGAGGGAGCGCAGAGCGTTGTGCAGCGCCTCCTCGTCGCGGGCAGGACCGCCCAACAAACCCGGAGCGAAGAGCTCCGGCGGCAGCTCCACCGCCTCGAAGGCTTCCAGCACGAAGCTCTCCCCGGACTTCTGGGGGCTGCGGCAGCGGCCGTAGGCCAGCCGGTCCGGCTCCAACAAGAAGACGTGGGGCGGCGCCGACTGCGGCGTCAGGCCCGCCAGCCGTTCAATCCACGAAGGTAACTTTATTGATCTCACGTAGCGTGGTGACTCCCTGGAAGACTTTGTCGAGGGCGGTTTCGCGCAGGAAACGCATGCCCTCCTCATGGGCTGCGCGCTTGATCTCGGAAGCCGGGCGCCGGGCCAAGATCAGCTCGCGGATGTGATCGGAAAGGTCGAGGAGCTCGGACACCGCCAGGCGCCCGTAGAAGCCGGTGCCGTTGCACTCGATGCAGCCGTCCCCCTCGTAGAAGGTGTAGTCGGCGTAGACCTCCGGGTCCAGGCCGCTGTCCTCGAGCAGCTGCGGCGAGGCCTTCATCGGCTTCTTGCAGTGCTGGCAGATCTGGCGCACCAGGCGCTGGGCCAGGATGCAGTTGAGGGCGGAGACGAAGTTGTAGAGATCGACGTTCATGTTGAGGAAGCGCCCCAGCACGTCCACGACGTTGTTGGCGTGGACGGTGGTGAACACCAGGTGACCGGTGAGGGCGCTCTGAATGGCGATCTGGGCGGTCTCCTCGTCGCGGATCTCACCGACCATGATCTTGTCCGGGTCGTGGCGCAGGATGGAGCGCAGGCCGCGGGCGAAGGTCAGCCCCTTCTTCTCGTTCACCGGAATCTGGGTGATGCCCTTGAGCTGATATTCCACCGGATCCTCGATGGTGATGATCTTGTCTTCGGCGCTCTGGATCTCCGACAAGCAGGCGTAGAGGGTAGTGGTCTTACCGGAACCGGTCGGCCCGGTGACCAGCACCATGCCGTAGGGCTCGTGGATGAATTTGCGCATCTTTTTCATCATGTCCTCGTCGAAGCCCAGGATCTCCAGCCGGAGATTTTTGAACTCTTTGTTCATGGACTCTTTGTCGAGGATTCGGATCACGGCGTCCTCGCCGTGCACCGAAGGCATGATGGAGACGCGGAAGTCGATGGTGCGCCCGCCCATGCGCAGCTTGAAGCGGCCGTCCTGGGGAATGCGCTTCTCGGCGATGTCGAGCTCCGCCATCACCTTGATGCGGCTGATGATGGTCTGGTGATGCCGCTTGTCGATGGGCTCCATGGCCTGGTAGAGCACGCCATCGATGCGGTATTTGATGATCACCTCGGTGTCCCGGGTCTCGATGTGGATATCGCTGGCGCGGCGCTGGATGGCGTTGAACAGGGTCGAGTCCACCAGCTTGATGATGGGGCTGGTGTCGGCGCTGATGCGGTCGATGGACAGCACCTCTTCGCCGTCCTCGTCCTCCTGTACCAGCTGCAGCCGGAAGTCCTCGCTGGCTTCGTCGAGGACTCGCTGGGCGCTCTCGGACTTCTCCAGGATCTCTTCGATGGCGGAGCGCAGGCCGACCTTGACCTCCACCGGCTGGCCCAGGAGCAGCTCCAATTCGTCGATCTTGACCACGTCGGCGGGATCCGCCATGACCACCGAGATCCGCCCCTCCAGCTGCGCCTCGGGGATGAAGGTGTAGCGCAGCATGAGATCGAAGGGAATGCGCCGGAAGAGATCGTTGTCGATGCGCACGTGGGACGCCTCGACGAATTCGAGGCCGTATTCCGAGGCCACCCGGAGGGCCTCCTCGTGCTCCCGCAGCAGGCGCGCCTCGGCCTCTTCGGTGGTTTCGATCCTGGGGGTTTCTTCGGTCACCAACATCTTCGTTCTCGCTCGTTCGGGCTTGTTCTCGCTCGTTTTGGCTTACGGTTCGGGATAGGAGTGCTGTCTACCCCTGTACTTGGGTCATGACGCTGAACAATGGCAGGTAGATGGAGATCAGCAGGATACCGATAATCAGGCCCATGACCACCAGCATGATGGGCTCGACGAGGCTCAACAGGCGCTGAGTGCGCACTTCCACCTGCTCGTCCAGGAAGTCCGAGACGGAGACCAGCATGTCGTCCAGCGCACCGGTGGCCTCACCGACTTTGATCATGTCGATGGCCATGTCGGTGAAGACGCTGCTCTCCTCCAGCGCGCTGTGGAAGGTCCGGCCCTGCCGCACCAGGTCGACGGTGGGCTCCAGCCGCGAGCGCAGAAAGGCGTTGCTGACGCCGCCGATGGCGATGTCCGCGGCGTTGACCAGCGGGATGCCGCCGGAGATCAGGGTGGCCAGAGAACGGCAGAACTCCGCCAGACCGAAGCGGTGCAGGATCTCTCCCACCAGCGGGATGCGCAGCTTGTAGCGGTCGATGATGATCTGGCCGCTGCGGGTGGCACGCCAGCGGCGGTAGAAGAACACCCCCACCACGATGCCGATGAGAATCAGCAACCATTGCTCGCGCACGAAACCGACGATGCCCAGCATCCACCGGGTCATGAACGGCAACTCGGCGTCCAGGTCGGCGTAGAAGGCGGTGAATTTGGGCACCACATAGAGACCCATGAGGGTCAGCATGGCCAGCGACAACCCCACCAGCACCGCCGGATAGGTGAGGGCGGAGACGATGCGCTTGCGCGCGCCGGAAACCAATTGCAGGTAGCGGATGAAGCGCCGGATGACGCTCTCCATCTCGCCGCTGCGCTCTCCCGCCTTGAGGGTCGAAGGGTAGAGCCGCGGGAAGACGTCGCCGTAGGAGGCGAAGGCGTCGGAAAGGTTCTCGCCGGAGCGCACCCGGTTGCGGATATCCTCCAGCACCGGCCGGAAGTCGGGGTCCCGCATGCGCTCGAGCATCATGTCCAGCGCCTGCATCAACGGCAGGCCGGCGCGCAGCAGCGCCGCCAGCTCCTGGTTGAAGATCAGGAAGCGGTCGGTGGAGACTTTCTTGCGGCTGCGGCCCAGGCCGCGCCAGGACAGGCGGTTGAGGGCGCCGCCCCGGCGCACGGAAAACACGTGGTACCCGCGACGTTCGAGCTCCGCCCGCAGGGAGACCTCGTCCCGCCCCTGATGCCGCTGCTCCAGGATCTGGCCGTCTTGGGTGCCGATGCGACAAACGAACTCCACGCTCAGGGCCTCTCTGCTGAATTCGGGGCAGCCCGCCCGATATCGGGCACGGCCGTCCTGGTTACCGGCGGCTCCTCGCCGCGCCGGGCGGTGATCACCACCATCAGGGCCTCGCCGCTGGACTCGCTGGCGGCCAGGCCGAGGTAGAGGGTTTGGTTCAGATGCAGGTTGAGATTGGTGTGGATCAACGCCCGCTGGGACTTTTCCCGGCCGCTGAGCTGGAATCCGTGGAGGCGCAGGCGCTTGCCCTCCATCATCGTGCCGATGCGGAATTCGACACCATAGCGGCTGCTCAGCCGATAGCGCACCGACTCCCCCTCGCGGCTGTTGAGCCGAGTGCCGGCCAGCAGCTCGTAGCTATGGTAGGGCAGCAGGTCCTGGAGCCGCTCGAGGAGCGGATCCGGCAGCCGCGACAGCTGGGTCGGCGAGAAGACCTCGGCGGTGGCGCGCACCAGCTGGATCTCCACCGCCACCGGCCGCCGCGGGTGGTCGTAGGCCTCCAACACGCTGACGATGCGCCGTACGTTGGTCGACTGGTCGCGCACCACCAGGGTGTTCTCCTTCGGCTTGAGCTCCACCGTGCCGCGGTCCGACAGCAGGGGGTAGACCAGCGGCATGGCCTCCATGGCGGATTGATTCTCCAGCTTGTGAGCGTAGAGGGTCAGCGGCGAGGTGTCCATCTCCCCCGCCGCGGTGCCCTGGGCCATGGCCGGACTGGCGAGCCCGGCGCCGAGGGCCAGGACCACCAGCAGCAGCATCGGCAGCACCGTTGCTGGCAGCACTGTCACTGGCAGCACCGTCGCTGGCGCCACCGGCCGCCGGCAGACGCCGCGGAGGCGCTCATGGAAGAAGAGAAGGCTCATGAAATGCGTCTCAAAGCTCGATGAGAGATCGTTTTGGCGGACGCCTCAGGACGGGAGCCGGAACCTTTGCCGGCCGTGGCTCGCAGACCTTCGGTACACCGCTTCTTCTTGGTCTACGGTTTGGGCTGGTCAGACGTCCAGGGTGGGATCGATCACCATCACCACCGCCATCTTCTCGTCGGGAGCTTGGAAGCTATACACCCGGGCACCGGGGCTCACTACATCCTCCACCACCGGATCCTCGACCACCGAGTCCCCGAGGGACGTGCTGCCCCAGGCAGAGTCGCCGGCGGGCTCCGAGCCCCACGCAGTGTCCACACCTCGGCCCGTCTCCAGACCCCGATGGGCCGCTGGCGCGGTACCGGCCCGCGACCAGCTCACCGGAAGGGAACGAACCGAGCCGGTGTGCACCGAGCCATCGGCCGCCGAGGCCATTCCAGGAGACGAACCCGCAAGCTCCATCAGGCCGGCTTGGGCCACCGCTTCGCCCTGGCGGCCGACTTCCCCATGACGGTCCGTGCCGGAAGGCAGGACCATGCTGGCGCTCAGGCTAAGGGCCAGCACCGCCGCCGCGGCCAGACGCCAGGCGGCGGGGGAGCGGCGGGGGGCAGCGAGCAAGTCTTCGGCCCCGTAGCGCGCCTTCTTGACCAAGCTCTGCCAGCGACTTGGCCAACCGCTGGTCCGCTGTACGGCGCTACTTCCCCGCAGGGTGCGCACCGCCAGCTTCATCTCGGCGATGTCGGCGTCGGTGACCGTCACTTCCGGCAGATCCCGGAACATCAGGGTCGGATCGACGTCTTGGGCGTAGTGGCGGCAGTCCGGGCAATGGTCCAGATGCTCCATCACGTCCGGCCAGCAGGCCGGCGGCGCCAGGCTGGCGTCGAATCTATGCTCCAGCAGGCGGTCCCAGGCGAGACCGGTACCGGGCTCACCGGATCGGCGGGGGCAGCGCATCAGCTCTCCCCTCCGTCGCGATCCCCGAAGCGGCCAGCGTATTCGGGATAGCGCTCCAAAAGCTCTTTGCGCAGCACCTTGCGAGCGTTGAACAGGTGATTGCGCACGGTGGATTCGCGGCAGCCGACCATCTCCGCCACTTCCTGGGAGCTCCGGCCCTCGACCTCGCGGAGCACGAAGATGGTGCGTTGGCGCTCGGTGAGCTCGCTGGAGAGCTCGCGGAAGATGTCCATCACCTCCGTCTCCTGGAGCTGGGCGTGCTCCTCGTGATTGCGGCGGTCGGAAACCTGGTAGAGATGCTGGCGAACGGGCTCGGTGCTGCGCTCCCGAGTGCGGCGGGAACGCAGATGGTCGATGGCGAGATTGGTGGCGATGCGGAAGATCCAGGTGTTGGGACTCCAGCGCGGGTCGAAGCGGTCGCGCTTCTCCCACATGCGCACGAAGGTCATCTGGACCACGTCGCGGGCCTCTTCCAAATCCCCAAGAATGCGGTAGGCGGCCTGCACCAGGGGCTTGGTCTTGCGCTCCACCAGCAGTCCCAGCGCCGTTTCGTCGCCGCGCTGGAGGCATTCCATCAGCTCGTGGTCGGTCGCTTCCTCGAGCTGGCGGTGGTGATCTTGTTGTGAATACACGAGCTCTGGCATCGTTGTCCCTCGCTTACCATTACGGCCGGGGACCGGTGGGCGTCTATGTAGAAGTCTGGGGAAGAGGAGGAAGTCCGGCTGGGCACGCCCCTAACCGCCGGAGCCTCGACACACTATACTCCCGCCGGAGATGAAGCAACCGAGCCCGTCCCCTGTAGATTCCCAGCGCGGCCCCTTGCGCAAGGCTCTCGGCGCCGGCGCCTGGGGCCTCTATCAGCTGGCCTTCGGCGCCAGTCTGGTGCTCACTGCCCCGTGGATCCTGATCCGCCGCGGCGGTCACTACCGAGACACGGTGCTGCCGCGGCTGGGCCGGGTGCCGGAGGCCCCTCGGGACCACAACCTGTGGCTCCACGCCGTCTCCGTCGGCGAGGTGGGGGTGGCCGCCACCCTGGTCGCTGCCCTGCCGGAGAAGCTACCGCTGGTGGTCACCACCATCACCCCCACCGGCCAGCAACGCGCTCGCTCCAGCCTCGGGGGCCGCGCCACCGTCACCTACTTCCCCTTCGAGCTCGGCTTCGCCATCCGCCGCTTCTTCCACCGCCTGCGCCCCGCCGCCCTGGTGCTGGTGGAAGGGGACCTCTGGCCCCTGGTGCTGCGCACCGCCCAGCACCGCCGGCTGCCGGTGACGGTGGTCAACGGCCGGGTCAGCGACCGCAGTTTCCGGCGCATGGAACGGCTGCGCAAGCTCCTCGGACCGCTCTTCCGGGGAGTCCAGCGCTTTGGCGTGCAAACCGCCGAGGACCGCCGGCGGCTGGTGCAGCTGGGGGTGGCGAAGGAGCGAGTGACGGTCACCGGCAACTTGAAATACGAGACCCCCGAGCCCCCCACCATGCCGAAGCTCGAGGCGCTGGTGCGCGCCCTCGCCGGAGAGCGCCGAGTGCTGCTGGCGGGTTCCACCATGGCCGGCGAAGAGGAGCAGGTGCTCGACGCCTTCCAGCACCTCGGCGCCGAACGGGCACTGCTGGTGCTGGCACCACGCCACCCGGAGCGCTGGGACGAGGTCTTCCGCCTGCTCCGCCAGCGGGGCGTGGAGGCCGCACGGCGCAGCGCCCTCAACGACGATTCGGCCGAGCCCGGAGCCCCGGCGGTGCTGCTCCTCGACAGCCTGGGAGAGCTGGCGGCGCTCTACCGCATCGCCGACGCCGCCTTCATCGGCGGCACCCTGGTGCCTACCGGCGGCCACAATCCGCTGGAGCCGGCGCGCTTCGGTATCGCCACGGCGGTGGGACCGTCGATGGAAAACTTCCGCGAGATGGCCCAGCACTTCGACGCTGCCCATGCCTGGGAGCGAGTCGCCGACGCCCGCGCCTTGGGGGAGACCTGGGACCGCTGGCTCAGCCAGCCCCAGCTGGCCGCTGACGTCGGCGGTCGAGCCCGCGATCTGGTCGCAGCCAACCGCGGCGCGGTGGCCAAGACCCTGGAGCTTCTGCGGCCGATGTTGGAGCAAGCGGGATTCGACGCCGGAGGAGCCGAGGAGGAGACTCCATGAGCCCCCTGGACCCGCGCCCCAGCGCCCCCCGCTCCCCCTGGCAGCTCTTCTACGGCGGCGTTCACCGGCTGCGCCGGCGGTGGTATCGCCGCCGCGCGCGGCGTCTGCCGCGGCCGGTGATCAGCATCGGCAACTTGCATTGGGGCGGCGCCGGCAAAACGCCACTGGTGTCGGCGGTGGGTCGTCACCTCCAACACCGCGGACTGCAGGTGGCGGTGCTCTCCCGCGGCTACGGAGGCTCCGGCAAGGGCGTGCGGATGGTAAGCACCGGCGAGGGACCGCTGCTGGGACCGACGGTGGCCGGAGACGAGCCGGTGCTGCTGGCCGGCGAGATGCCCGGAGTGGCGGTGGTGGTGGGGCCGGACCGTTATCAGGACGGCTTCCATGCCCTGGAGCGCCTGTCGCCCCAACCCCAGATCTTCCTCCTCGACGACGGCTTCTCCCACCTGGCGCTGCATCGGGACCTGGACCTCCTGGTCTTCCCCGCCTCCGATCCCTTCGCCGGCGGCCGGCTGTGGCCCGGCGGGCGGCTGCGGGAGCCCCTGGCCAGCAGCGCCCGAGCCCACGCGGCCCTTCTCACCGGAGCAAAGCTCGCCGGCGCGGACTCCGAGGCTCCCGAGCAAGCCCAAGCCCTGGCGGCGGCCCTGAGACCCTTCGGATTCGACGGTCCGGCCTTCGTCAGCACCACCGAGGCCCGGCCGGCGAGGCTGCATCGCGGCGACGAGCTGGCCGCCGGCAGCCGGGTGCTGTTGGTAGCCGCCATCGCCCGGCCGGAGCGCTTCCGCGCCTCCGCCGAGGCCGAGGGCTTCACCGTCGCCGGTGAGCTCTTCCTCCCGGATCATCATCCGTATCCGGAAGCGACCCTGCAGCGCATCGCCAAGACGTTCCGAGAATCCGGCGCCGACGCCGTCCTCACCACCTCCAAAGACCGGGTCAAGCTCCACGGCCGCCTCGAGGACGCCGACGGCGGCCCGGTGCCGCTGGCGGAGCTGCCGGTGCGAGCGGAGCCGGAGCCGGCCTTCTGGAGCTGGCTCGACGAGGAAGTAGATGGCCTTTTGGCCAGGGAGGAGCCGAAGCAACGGCGGGAGGAAACCGACCCGTGAAGAACGCCCCCATCCGCCACCGCATCGAGTACTCCGCCTATTGGACGGTCAAGAGCCTGCTGCGCATCCTGCCTCACCCCGCCGCCCGCAAGCTGGGCCGCGGACTGGGCGCCCTCGGCTGGCACGTGCTGGGCAGCCGTCGCCGGGTCGCCCTGGACAACCTGCGGCTGGCGCTACCGGAGCTCGACGAGGCCGAGCGCCGCCGCATCGCCCGGGAGAGCCTGCGTCACCTCGGCGCCGCCTTCTGCGATCCTCTGAGCGCCCTGCGTTTCGACGCGGTGGAGTTCTGTCGTCGGCTGACCCTGGAAGGCTGGGAGCATCTGCAGGCGGCGGACGCCCGGGGCAAGGGCGTGTTCATCATGAGCGCCCATCTGGGCATGTGGGAGGCGGCGGCGCAGCCCGTGGCCCTCTACGCCGGCGGCATGGACGTGGTGGGCCGCCCCTTGGACAACCCCCATCTGGACCGCGACCTGGTGGACCTGCGCACCCGCTTCGGCAACCGCCTGATCTCCAAGCGCGGCGCCGCCCGGGGGATGCTCAAGGCGCTGCGGGGCGGCGGCCGGGTCGGCATCCTCATCGACCAGCGGGCGCGCCCCGCGGACGCCGTGGAGGTCCCCTTCTTCGGCCATCCGGCGCGCACTTCGTCGGTCCTCGCCCGCCTCGCCCTGCGCACCGGCGCGGCGGTGGTGCCGATCTTTGGCTATGGCGAGCCCAACGGCTGCTATCGGGTGGTGCTGCGGCCGCCGGTGGTACCCGCAGACACTCCGGAGCCCGAAGGCTCTGCCCTCGAGCGGGAACAAGCCCAGGAAGACGCCGTCGTCGCCCTCACTCAACGCTACATGGCGGTGGTGGAGGAGGAGATCCGCCGCGATCCGGCGCAGTGGATGTGGCTCCACAAGCGATGGAAGAAGTGAGCTCGCCGCACCAGAACCCTCCGCCGGCCTCCGGCGCCGCAGATCGCCTTTCATGGCCTCCACCGACCCTGGTAACCCTGCCCCGCAATCTGCCGGAGGCTCTCGAAACCCTCCCCGCCCTGGAGGCCTTGGTGGCCTCTGGGCGCCGCCTGGTACTGCTGGCGTCCCGCTCCCATGGCCCCCTGCTGCGCCAGCTGCCGGGCATCGAGCAGGTGGTGGAAGTCACGCCGTCGGAAGAAGCCATGCAGGCCGAGCTGCGGCAGCTGGGATGTAGCGAGGCGATCCTGCTGGAGGATTCCCTCGATTCCGCCTGGCTCAGCCAGCGGCTGCCCATTCCCCAGCGCTGGGGCTACGGCGGCTGGCTGCGCAAGCGGCTGCTGGCCTCTGCGGTGGCCAGACCGCCGAAGGATCTCCAAGGCCCCCGGCGGCTGGAGCCATTGCTGGAAGCTTTGGGGGTCGAGCCGCCCCGGAGCTGGCGGCCTCGCCTGCGGTTGTCCCAGGAGCTCCTGGACGAAGGCCGACGCCTGATCCAGCGCTCCCGCGCCACCGACGGACGCCCGCGCATCGGCCTCGCCCCCACCACCGACCTACGCCGCGCCCCGTCCTGGCCCTGGAAGCGTTTCGCCGAGCTCGCCCAGACCCTGCGCCGGGAGGATCCGGGGCGCTCACTGATCCTCCTCGGCGACATCCAGGACCTCTGGCCGGTGGTGCGCATCCACGAGGAGACGGCCCGTTTCTTCCCGGTCCTGGGGCCGGACCTGGACCTCGACCGCCTGGCCGCGATTCTCGCCGATCTCGATCTCCTGGTAGCGTCGGAGTGCTCGGTGCTCTACCTGGCGGCGGCGCTGGGAGTCCCCACCGTCGCCTTGGTGGAGACGGGTCGCAGCGTCCACCGCCTGCCGACCAGCGATGAGCTCGCCAGCAAAGGGTCCACCGAAGCAAGGCCCGCCCGGGAACGACACGTGACGGTGCCGGGGCTGCGAGTGCCGTGGACCTGGAAGCCCCGCCTCGGAGGCATCGAAGTCGCCGAGGTGGCGCGGATTTGCGATCGTGTTCTGCAGGCCCCCAAGACTTCTCCAAGCCCCGCGCCCTGACGGGGCCCCATGTTGACCGGAAGGAACCCTCCATGACCCTCGAGACCATCAACCCCGCCACCGGCGAGGTTCTGTGTACCTACCAGCGAACCACCACCGAGGAGGTCCGCACCTCCATCGAAGAATGCCACCAGGCCTTTCTCCGCTGGCGGCGCACGGACTTCAGCGAACGCGCGGAGAAGATGCGCAAGGCCGCCGAGATCCTGCGCCAGCGGGCGGACGAGTACGCGGTGTTGATGGCTCGGGAGATGGGCAAGCCGGTAGCCGGGGGCCGCTCCGAGGCGGAGAAGTGCGCCTGGGTGTGCGACTACTACGCCGAGCACGCCGAGAGTTTTCTCGCCCGCGAGACCATCGAGACCGACGCCCAAAGCTCCTTCGTCACCTACCAGCCGCTGGGGGTGGTGCTGGCGGTGATGCCCTGGAACTTCCCCTTCTGGCAGGTCTTCCGCTTCGCCGCCCCGGCGCTCATGGCGGGCAACGGCGGCCTGCTCAAACACGCCTCCAACGTCCCCGGCTGCGCCCTGGCCATCGAACGGGTCTTTCTCGACGCGGGCTTTCCGGAGGGCCTCTTCCGCACCCTGATCATCGGCAGCGACGAGGTCGACTCGGTGCTGGAGAATCCGCGGGTGATGGCCGCCACCCTCACCGGCAGCACCCCCGCCGGCAAGGCGGTGGCGGAGAAGGCGGGTTCGCTGCTCAAGAAGACGGTTTTGGAGCTCGGCGGCAGCGACCCCTACGTGGTGCTGGCGGACGCCGACGTCGAGGCTGCGGCGAAGACCTGCGTCACCAGCCGGCTGATCAATTCCGGCCAGAGCTGCATCGCCGCCAAGCGCTTCATCGTGGTGGACGAGGTGCGGGAAGCTTTTCTCGAAGCCTTCGTAGAAGGGATGCGGAACGCCAAGATGGGCGACCCCATGGACGAGGACACGGACGTGGGCCCTCAGGCGCGGGAGGATCTGCGGGACGAGCTACACCAGCAGGTGACCCGCAGCGTCGAGCTGGGCGCGCAGTGCGTACTGGGGGGCGAGGTGCCGGAGCGCGCCGGAGCTTATTACCCGCCGACGGTACTCGTCGACGTGGCGCCGGGGATGCCGGCCTACGATGAGGAGCTCTTCGGCCCTGTGGCAGCGGTCATCGCGGCGCCGGACGAGCGCGCCGCCCTGCGCATCGCCAACGACACCAGCTTCGGCCTCGGCGCCGCGGTCTTCACCCGCGATCTGGAGCGCGGCGAGCGCATCGCTGCCGAGGAGCTAGAGGCGGGCTGCTGCTTCGTCAACGAATTCGTCAAGTCGGACCCACGACTCCCCTTCGGCGGCATCAAGGGCAGCGGCTACGGCCGCGAGCTCTCCCACTTCGGGATTCGCGAGTTCGTCAACGTCAAGACGGTGTATATCGCGTGACCTGGCCCATCAGGGCTTGAGGCCGTCGGGGACGCCGTTGGGAAAGGTCTCCTCGATGGCCTGCTGAATGCGCGCGATGCGGTTGTCCGGGTTCGGATGGGTGCTGAAGAACTCTACCGGGCGGTTGCCGCCACCGGCGTCCCGCAGCACTTCCATCACCCGGATCATCGAGCGTGGATCATAACCGGCATCAGCGGTGAAGCGCACGCCGAGCACGTCGCTCTCGATCTCGTCGCTCCGGCCGTAGCGCATATTGACCAACTGACCGATCATCGCCGCCACGGCGGCGCTGGCCTGAGTACCGCGCGGGTTGTTGGGGTCGTAGGCGGCGATCACCGCAGCTCCGGTGAGGCCTTGGGTGAGCTTCTGTTTGGCCATGTGCTCGGCGCCGTGGCGGGCCACCACGTGGCCGATCTCGTGGGCTAGCACCCCCGCCAACTCGCCCTCGGTCTCCAGCGCGTTCATCATCGCCGCGGTGACGAAGATCTGACCGCCGGGCAGGGCGAAAGCGTTGAGGGTTTGCTCGTCCGCCAGCAGGTGGAAGTCGAATTCGTAGGGCGTGTTGGAAGCGTCGCTGCGCGCGACGATGCGCTCGCCGACCTGGGTAACGAAACGGCGCACTTGCTCGTCGGGATAGAGACCGCCGTGCTGCTGTGCCAGCTGCGGCGCCGCCTGCAGTCCCAGGGCGACCTCCTGCTCCGGCGACAGGTCGACGTATTGCACCTCGTCGGTGACCGGATTGTATTCCCGGGTGCTGAGGTAAGAAACGATCGACACGACGGCGATGACCAGAGCGATGAGCAGCCGGCCTTTGCCCAAGCAGCCGGAGCGGCCGGAGCGGCCGGAACCGCCGTAGGATGAGCGACGAGCGTATCGGGGCATGATCTAGAACCCTCCTCGGTTATCCAACAGATACCCCTGAGTATGCAAAAACGCCGCCCGGCGAGAATGCGGGGCGGCGTCACGAACTCATACCAGGCCTCCGAGCTTGGAGGTTCGAAGGCCGGCGATGTCAGTCGTTGAGCACGCCTCAGTCGTTGAGCACGAAGGTGACCTTCATGGTCACCCGCCACTCGGTGACTTTGCCGCCGTCGACCTTGACCTTCTGCTCGGCGACCCAGGCACCGGTGATGTCCTTCAAAGTCTTGCTGGCACGGGCAATGCCGATCTTGATGGCGTCTTCGAAGCTGACGGTGGAGGAGGAAGTAATCTCGGTAACTTTCGCTACGGACATGGGGGAACTCCTTTCGAGAGCGCCGGCCCCTCGAATCGGAGCCGCCGCATTGGATGCATGATCGGGCTCTCGATCTCGCTCCAAGAGCCGCCCCCTCTACACTGCCGTGGATCGAAGTCCATGACTACAGAACCGGCGAATGCCCCGGCAAAGGGGACTTCGAGGCGAACATAGCTCAGGGGCAGAAAGTGCTGCTTCGGAAAGCGGCGAGAGCCTCAAGACCTTCTGAGCCTATCACCGAGGATCGGGGCACCACGCTTTCCGGCAAGTTCGGATCTCCTCATTCCCTATCGCGAAACTCTAGACATGGATCTTGAGGGAAGGGGGAATGACGGATATCTAATTGATAACCGCCCTGATGACAGATACAATTGCATCATTTGACAGAACTTATTCACCAAAAACCAGAGGGCACTGCGGATGCTATTCGACATAGACAAGCTCGACTTAGAAGAGATCGAAGTGCTGAGCATGATCGAGCAACTAAGGAAAGAGCTTGGGTTTGCCGTTGCCCCCCGCCGGTGGTCCGGCTTTCTTCGCCGAAACACTTTCGCCCGGGCCATCCGTGGATCCAATAGCATCGAAGGCTACAACGTAACCATCGACGATGCGATGGCGGCGGTAGAAGGAGAAGAGCCGCTAGATCCCAAGACCGAAGCCTGGGCTGCCGTCAACGGATATCGCATGGCAATGACCTTGGTGCTGCAGAAGTCCGACGACCCCCACTTCGAGTACTCTGCCGGTTTCCTCAACTCTCTTCACTTCATGATGGTGGGGCACGAGCTAGCCAAGAATCCTGGTCGGTGGCGCTCTGGACCGATCTTCGTACGGGACAACTCAACAGACGAGACGGTATACGAAGGGCCGGAGCCCGATCTCGTGCCCAAGCTGATGCAGGAGCTGATCCGCAGAGCTAATGAGGACCAAATCACTGAACCGATGATCAAGGCCGCCATGGGGCACCTGAACCTGGTCATGATCCACCCCTACTCTGACGGCAACGGTCGCATGGCTCGCGCATTCCAGACGCTGATCTTGGCTAGATCCGTTGGCACTCTGAGTCCGATCTTCGTCAGCATCGAAGAATATCTCGGCCGCAACACTCGCGAATACTACAAAGTCCTGGCAGAGGTCGGCGGAGGCCGATGGCAACCATCAAGGAACGTGAAGCCTTGGATCCGCTTTTGCCTGAAGGCACACTACAGACAGGCTGCAACGCTGAAGCAACGAGCCCAACGACTCCAGTATCTCTTCGACGAGATCGAAAGGTTGTGTAAAAAGCGGGGGCTTCCGGAAAGAAGCATTGCCCCTCTGGGAGAGGCGGCGTCGGGCCTCCGAATCAGGAATTCCACCTATCGAAGACTAGCCGACATTTCGGACGTCACCGCTACCAGAGACCTCCGGACCCTAGTAGAGACCGGAGTACTCGAAGCGAGAGGAAAAAAGAGAGGCCGTTATTACGTAGCAGCTCAGCCGCTCTTGGAGATTGCCAAGAAGGTCGGAGGGCACCTTAAGGTTGGGGACCCCTTTAAAATGCTAAGAACCAACTAACCAGCAGCCCGTCCTCGTGGCAGGACTTCACCGCGCCGCCACCGCCGCGTCCAGGTAAGGGCGGCAATCCGCCATCATCGCTGATAGCTGGGCTTCCAAGCCCTCCAGCTCTCCCTCCGGCAGCAGCGGGCTCTGCTCGGCGCGGAGCTCGTCCACCTCCCGCTGGCGCTGGCGACACTCCGCCACCTTGCGGTCGAACTCTTCGTTGCCCTCGGCGAGCTCGGCGAAGCGCTCCATCTCGGCAGCCTTCTCCGGGTCACCGGAGGAGGTGTAGGCCGCGGCGGCCTCGGTGTAGCGGCCGAGGGCGTGGAGAGCCTGGCCACGGGTCCGCTGGATGCGGGAGGCCAGCTCCGGCGAAGGCTGGACTGCTTGCGCCTTGGCCAGTTCTTCGAGGGCCCGCTCCGGCTCTCCCTGGGCCACCGAAGTGCGGGCGAGGCCGTAGAGGGCCTCCCCACCGCCGGCTTTCGCCGCCTGTTGATAGCTGGCCCGGGCCTGCTCCAAAGCGCCGCCGCGGAGGGCTGCATCACCGGCCAGCAGCACCGCCTTGGGGTCTCCCTTCACCGCCGCCGCCAGCTCGGCGACCCGCCGATAGCGCTGGCTGCGAGCGGCCTCGGCCTCGTTGGGCAGCTGCTGCTCGGCGAGTTGCGCCGCCCGCAGGGTCAGCTGCAAGGTGGAGGGCTTGGGAGCCAGCTCCAGGGCGCGGGCGTAGGCGTCGAAGGCCGCCGCGGCGGCGCCACCTTGTTCCCGGGCCTGGGCCAGGGCCAGCCACAGCTCACTGTGACCGCCGTCGTCGGCCACCAGCTTCTCCAGCGCCGGCCGCAGCTCGGCGGTGCGGCCGGATCCCACCGCTGCCACTCCTAGAGTCTGCCCATAGGCCTTGCGGCGCGCTTCCGGCACCTGGCTGAGACGCAAGGCGCTGAGAACTTCGAAGGACCGATCCGGCTGCCCCGCCGCCGCCAGGGCCATACCCAGCTCCAGCCGGTAGTCGACGGGAACCGCCGCCGAGTCCTGCGCCGCGCTCAGCTCCAGCGCTCGCTCGAGAGAGCCCACCGCCTCCTGGGGACGCTGCAAACGACGCAGGGACGAGCCGAGAAGAAAGTGCGCCGGAGCGTAGTCGGGATGGGTTTCGGTTTGGATCTGGAAGAGCCGCGCCGCCTCCTCCAGGTGCCCGCTCTTATAGGCCTCGACGCCCTCCTGCCAGGTACCCGCCGCAGCGGGGAGGGCGAAGAGCAGGATCAGCATCCCGCGGAGAAGCTGCAAGGCCACCTGCCTGGAAAGCGCTGGAAGGGCGAGGGCTCGGGTCGAAGGCTGAAGATTTCGATGGTGCATCCGCGGGCTCCTTTCCGGGGGGCTTGGTTCCCTGATCGCTCAACCTCCTCCTCGCAAGAAGGAGCCGACAGAGATTAGACACCGCAACACCGGAAAAAAGTTCCCGCCGCCGGAGCACCGCGGGATGAGGAAGGAGGACTCTATTCTTCGATATCCGCCGCCAGCTCGGCACCGCGCTCTTTGAGGAAGCGGCGCATGGAGTCCTTGTCCAGCGCCTTGTCGAGGGCATCCTGGGGCTCGACGACATCATCCTCCACCAATGCCCGCAGGCTCTCGTCCATGGCCACCATGCCCTGCTTCTTGCCGCCGCTGATGATGTCCGGGATCTGGTGGCTCTTGCCCTCGCGGATGGAGGAGACCAGCGCCGGGGTGGTGAGCAGCAGCTCCACCGCCGCCACCCGGCCGCCCTCCTTGCGCGGCAGCAGCTGCTGGGCCACGATGCCGCGGGTCACCGACGAGAGCACGCCCCGCACCTCGTCGGAGCGGCTGGCGGGAAAGACGCTGACCAGGCGGTCGATGGTCTTGGCGGCGGAGTTGGTGTGCAGGGTGCCGAAGACCAGCAGGCCGGTATCCGCCGCGCCGAGGGCGATCTCGATGGTCTCCAGGTCGCGCATCTCGCCCACCAGGATGGCGTCCGGATCCTCCCGCAGCGCCATGCGCAAGGCGTGGGCGAAGCTCGGCGTATGGGTGCCCAGCTCCCGCTGGCTGATTAGACAGCGGTGGTTCTCGTGCACGAACTCGATGGGGTCCTCGATGGTGATGAAGTGCAGCGGGCGGCGCTGGTTGATCTCGTGGAGGATCGCCGCCAGGGTGGTGCTCTTGCCCGAGCCGGTGGGGCCGGTGACCAGCACCAGGCCGGCCTTGAGGTCGAGGAGGGTGCGCAGGCTGTCCGGCAAGCCGAGGTCCGTGAGGGTCATGATCTGGCTGGGAATCAGCCGGAAGACCGCCCCGGGGCCGCGCTGCTGGCGGAAGAGGTTGACGCGGAAACGCGCCAAGCCCTCGACCTCGTAGGCGAAGTCGGCGTCCCCCCGCTCCTCGAATTGACTCCAATTCGCCTCCGGCGTCGCCGGCTTCATCAAGACCTCGAAGTCGCGCTCGTCGATCACCCGGTAGCGCACCGCCTCGAGCCTGCCGGAGCGCCGCAGCATGGGCGGGCGGCCGCAGGAGATGTGAAGATCGGAAGCGCCGCGGTCGGCGGTGAGCTTGAGGAAGCGATCGATGCGCCGCGATCCTGCGGCAGCGGTCTTGGGGGCCGCCGGGGGCGCGGTACCCGCCGTCTGCTGGGCCGTCTGCTGGGCCGGCTTCTGTGCAGGCTGCTGCTGGGCGGGCTGCTGTTGGGCGGGGCCGTCGCTCATGAGGGGGCTCCTCCGGCCGTCGCTGAAGAGGCTGCCGAGGCGGCCGCCGCGCCGAAACGCGCCGGCTTGTCCGCGATTCCGGCGGCGGTCTCCCGGGTGATGAGGTCGGCGTCCACCAGCTCTTGCAGCGCCTGATCCCGGGTGCGCATGCCGATGGACATACCGATCTGCATCAGGCCCGGAATCAGGAAGGTCTCGTTCTTGCGAATCTTGTTTCCGATGCTCAGGGTGCCCTTGATGATCTCGAACATGGCCACCCGGCCCTTGCCGCTCTTGTGCGGCAGCAGGCGCTGACAGACCACGTATTTCAAGCTCTCCGACAGGGAGGTGCGCACCTGCGCCTGTTCCTCCGGCGGGAAGCTGTCCACCAAGCGGTCGATGGTCTGCACCGCGCTGGTGGTGTGCAGGGTGGCGATGACCAAATGTCCCGTCTCGGCCGCCTGGAGGGCCAATCCCATGGTGTCCGCATCGCGCAGATCGCCCACCACGATGACGTCCGGATCCTCTCGCAGCGCCGCCCGCAGGCCGGTGGCGAAGGTGCGAGTATCGCGGCCCACCTGGCGCTGGTTGATCAGAGCGGTCTTGATGGGATGAATGAATTCGATGGGGTCTTCCAAGGTGATCACGTGCAGCGGCTTGGTGTCGTTGATCAGGTTGGCCAGGGCCGTGAGGGTGGTGCTCTTGCCGCTGCCGGCGGGTCCGGAAATGATGATGATGCCCTGGTGGAAGTCCAACAGCTCCTTGAGGCGGTAGGGCAGGCGCAAATCCTCGAAGCTCGGCGGCGTGTTGGCGATGACGCGAAAAGAAGCACAGATGCCGCGGCGCTGGACGTAGGCATTGGCCCGGTAGCGTCCCACACCCTCGGTGACGTGACAGAAGTCGAGACCCCCGTCCTTCTCCAGCTCTTGTCGTTGGCCCTCGTCGAGGATGCTCTGGACGTAGGCGCGGGTGTGCTCCGGTGCTAGCTTGCCCACCCCGTCCATGCGCCGCAGCACGCCGTCCACCCGCACCAGCGGCGGCTCGCCGACGGTGAGGTGGAGATCGCTGGCACCCATCTCACGGATGCGCAGCAGCAGCTTGTCCAGCGGGCTGGCGAGGCGGCTCGCGTCCGTCGCCGCAGCACCCTCCGCCTTGGCCTGCTGGCCCATATGCTGGAGGATGTCGGCGGCACGGCCGCGCACGTCGGCGTCCGCATCTTTGTCCCGCACCGATTGCAGCACCGGCACCAGGCGCTCGTCGTTGAAGCGCGAAAAGGCCTGGAGCACCTCCATGCGCACCTCCGGCCGTGGATCCCGCAGCAGCTGGCTCAGGGGCTTCAAGGACTGGGGCGCACCGATCTGAGCCAGGGCGTCCACCGCCGCCCAGCGAGTGTCGGGATCCTCCAGGGTCTTGACCAGGGCCGGTACGGCGCGAGTGTCTCCGAGGTTTCCCAGCACCTGACAGGCGGTGACCCGCAGCCACCAGTCGGGATCCCCCAGGAGACGGCAGAAGGGCTCCACCAGCCGGGGATCGTCATAGCCTTCGGCGAGCATCATGATCGCTTCCGTACGCACCGGAGAGTCGGCCTGCTGCATCAGCGACAGGGCCACACCGAGCACTTTGTCGCCGGCGGAGCGCAGCGAGTCCATCACCCGGCTGCGCAGCCAGCCCGCCATGCCCTGGCAAAGCTCCAGCACGTGGGGCACGACCTCCTGGGGCGAGCCGCACTCGAGCAGGATGTGCATGGCGAGATGACGGGCGTCGTCACTGCCGCGGGTGAGCAGCCGGGTCATGGCTTCGCGCATGGCCGTCGGCTGCTCCTGGGCGACGCGGCGCAAATAGGTTTCCGCCACCCCGCGCACGGCCTCGTCGCCGTCGCCCAACCGCTCCACCATCAGCGGCAGCACATCGGGGGAGCGCACCGCTGCCAGCGCCTCCAGGGCTGCCTTGCGCACCCGCGGGTCGCGCACCTTGGTGGCCGCCGCCACCGCCTTTTGATAGCGCTCGACCTGGCCGCCTTGAGTCAGCCGCTGCAGAGCCTTGAGCCGCAGCGCCGGCGGCGCTTCCTGGAGGCCTCGCTCCAGATAGCGCGCCCGCAGCTGTCCCGGTAGGGCCATAGCAAGCTCCCAAGCGGCGCCCTGCTCAGCGCCCTGGGCGGAGCTCAAGAGATCGTCCACGGCGCCGGTGACCAGCTCCGCCGGCAGCCGCCCCAGAAGCGGCATCACCGCCTGCTGGGCCTGGGGAGGGCGGCGAGAAAAGGAGGTCAGGAGCTCCTTCACCGCCGCCCCGTCGGGCTTGGCGAGAAAGAGCTCGGCACCGGTGGTGCGGACCTTCGGGTCGGTATGCCAGAGCAGAGGCTGCAGCTCGACGGCCCGCGGTGAGGAGGAACGCAGCTCTTTGAGAAAGATGTCGCGCTCGTCGGTGTTCTGCCAATCGCCAGCGAGGAGGGATTGCAGTGGGGTCTTCTTGCTACTGAACAGGGCCATGGAAAGGGCCTCGGCGAGCTATTCGATCTCGAAGAGCGGGTCACCGCCTTCCACGGCGGCCCCCTCTTCCACCAGGATGCGGGTGAGGGTACCGTCCTTCTCCGCGGCGATCTCGTTCTCCATCTTCATCGCTTCGAGGACCAACACTCCCTGGCCTTCGGTGACCTCGGCCCCCTCCTCCACCAGCACCGCCGTCACCCGGCCGGGCATGTAGGCGGTGACCTGCACCGTGCCGCCGACGCCGGCGGCGGCCATGGTCTCGCGAGCCAGGTGGGTCAAGGGATCGGCGACGCTCACCGGCGCGGAGGGTGGGTGGCAACCGCCGGCCTCTACCAGATAGCTGGAGTCCCGCTGGCGGTAGACGGAGACCTCGTAGTGCTCCCCATGGCCGCCGTTCTCCATCAAATCCTCGCCCGAATCCTGATGGGGGCGCTGGATCAACAGGCTGCGCAGACCGGCACCGGCGTCCGCCGACGCCACCTGGTACTCCGTCTCGCCGACCCGCACCCGATAGCCCTCGGGAGTGCGCTCGACGCGCACTTCTTCTTGACGATCTCCCTGGCTGACGATCAGGTCCATGAGCCACTCCTCATCAGCGCCGTGCGGGCGGATTGGCGCCAGCCGGAACGATGCCCCTGGGGGGTCTCGCTCCGGGTGCTATGACTTTCGCTGTACTCGAAATGGGCGAGGGCGGCGGCGATGAAGGGCAGGTCCTCGAGCCTTTCGTGGACCACCGGCTGGAGCTCGCCGGCAGCCAGCTTGCGATCGAGCATGTCGTTGTCCAGGCGGCCGGCGAGGAAGTCTTCGTCCTCCAGCAGCGCGCCGTAGAGCGGCGTGGTGGTGCGGATGCCCTCGATGCGCATCTCCGCCAGCGCCCGCCCCATGCGCCGCATCGCCTGCTGGCGGTCGGCGCCATAGATGATCAGCTTGGCGAGCATGGGATCGTAGTGAATGGGCACCTCAGAGCCCTCGTAGACGCCGGCATCCACCCGGATGCCCGGTCCCTGGGGCCAGCGCAGGCGCCGGATCAGCCCCGGCGAGGGCACGAAGCCGCGGTAGGGATCCTCGGCGTAGAGGCGTAGCTCGATGGCGTGGCCCTTGGGCTCGATGCCGTCGAAGCGATCCCCCAAAGGCAAGCCGCTGGCGATATCCAGCTGCGCCGACACCAGGTCGATGCCGGTGACCATCTCGGTGATGGGATGCTCCACCTGCAGGCGAGTGTTGACCTCCAGAAAGTAGAACTCGCCGTTGGCGTCGAGGAGAAATTCCACCGTGCCGGCGTTGACGTAATTCACCGCCTTCGCCGCCAGCACCGCCGCCTCGCCCATGCGCCGGCGTAGGTCGGCGTCCACCACCGGCGACGGAGCTTCCTCCACCACCTTCTGATGGCGCCGCTGGAGCGAGCACTCCCGCTCTCCCAGGGACACGACCTTGCCGTATTCGTCTCCCAGGATCTGAATCTCCACGTGGCGCGGCTGGACGACGAATTTCTCCGCATAGACGTCGTCGTCGCCGAAGCTCGCCCGAGCCTCGGAGCGGGCCGCGCGGTAGGCCGACGGCAGCTCGTCCGCCGACGGAACCATGCGCATGCCCTTGCCGCCGCCGCCACTGGCGGCCTTGAGCATGATGGGGTAGCCGATCTCGTCGGCGGCCTTCTTGGCGGCCTCCAAATCCGGTAAGGGATCGCGGCCGCCGGGAACCACCGGCACCCCGGCATCCATCATCAGCCGCCGGCTCTCCACCTTCGAGCCCATGGCGGCGATGGCCTCCGGCGAGGGACCGATGAAGATCACGCCGGCATCGCGGCAGGCGCGGGCGAAGTCAGCATTTTCGGACAGGAAGCCGTAGCCGGGATGGATGGCGTCGGCGCCGATCTCCTTCGCCAGCTGGACGATGGCGTCGGCGCGCAAATAGCTTTCGGAGGAAGGCGCCGGGCCGATGCAATAGGCTTCGTCGGCGAGCAGCACCGGCAGGCTGCGGCGGTCCGCCTCGGAGTAGACCACCGCACCGCGAATGCCGCGATCCTTCAGACCGCGGAGAACGCGTACGGCGATCTCGCCTCGGTTGGCCACCAGCACCTTGCGCAGCGAACGTTGGGCACGAGCAGATTCGTTCATGGAGCGGCTATCCTAGCATCCTCGGAGGGTCCATCGGAGACCGAACCGGAGGCCTCCGAAGGATCGTCACCCTTGCCTCCGGACCCTTGCTCCGCGCCCTTCCCCAACCACCATGCCCAGCCGGCCACCCACAGCAGGCCCAGAGCGCTGAGCCCGGTCCCCAGAGCGAGCGGCCGTCGGTCCGTGGCGATGCGCACCACGTGTTCCCCCGCCGGCACCCGTACCGCCATGCGGTGGAGGTTGGCCACCTCCACGGTTTGCTCTCGGCCATCCACCGTCGCCCGGTAGAGGGGCAACCAGGCCCGCTGCCAGACCACCGCTCCACCCTCGGGGGAGCTCACCCGCACCTCCAGCTGCTCCGCCTCGCGGCGCAGGATCTCCACCGAGCCCAACCTCGACCTCGAGCTCGAACTCGGGCTCGAACCACCGTCTTCCGCGCTCGACGGGATCGCTTCAGAATCCACCCCCGCCCCCGCGACGATCGCCGTCCGGGTGGGATCGAAGGACGGCGAGACCAGCAGCCCCACCACGCTCCCCATATCCGCCGCCGTGCGTACCTCGGCGACAAAGAAGACCTCGTCGGTGGCCCCCGGCACCGCGTGGACTCGCAGCTCGCCGCCGAAGCCTTGCTGCACCGCCAGCACCGGCGCCGCAGCTCCCACCTCAAGGGGGCGGTGGGTCAGCAGTCGCTGGACGCCCCAGGCGCTCAGGAGCCGCAGGCGCTCCTCGTCCGAGCTGCGCCGCACCGCGTCCTGAGCCACCCGGGAGAAGAAGGACCCCAACCCCTCCGGCGACAGATTGAGCTCGTAGCGCCGGTGGTGCAGCACCCCCGCCACCGGGTAGAGGTCGCGAAAGATCCGCCGCTCGATCCATTGCGCCGAGGCGTCCGGGTAGCGCCCCCGGCGCAGATCGTAGCGGCCGAAGAGGGCATCGGCGGAGCCGTGGAGCACCGGCGCCTCCGGCGGCAACTGCTCGAGGAGGGGTGGCGGCTGGCGATAGTAAGCGGCCTCGTCGGTGGCCCGGGCAGGGCCGAGGAAGAAGAGCTGGGTGGCGACGTGGACCGCCAACAACAGCGCTCCTCCCACCATCGGCCGCCGGCGCAGAGCCGAGACGGCAACGACCATCACAACCAGAGCCACCGTCGTCAGCAGAGCCAACCCCGCCCAGCGCAGCCGCTCGTTGTCCACGAAGACGTCGCCAAAGGCCCGGGGCACGGCGGCTCGCACCCACGCCGCCGCCGGGGGCGCAAAGCTCAGCAGCAGCCACAGGCCGGCGTAGCCCGCGGCCAGCGCCAGCAGCCAGTGCCGCAGCTGCCGGCCCGCCCCCTTCGGCTCGTCGAGCACCCGCTGGAGCCCGACCCCCGCCAACAACACCAGACCCACCGCCGCCGGCAGCCAAAGCTTCACCGGGTAGCGCAGCAGCCCTGCTCCGGGCAGGCTCTGCAGCAATCCCCAGAGAGGGTTGAAGCCGCCGAGGGCGAGGAAGAAGCCCGCACCGACAAAGATCAGTCCGGCCCGGCGGCAGGGACGCCAGCCTTCCGGCGCCACGGACGCTTCCGGCCCTTCCGTTCCTGCCTCCTTCTTCCTTCGCAGCCTCGGCAACAAGGCCAGCACCACCAACGCCAGCACCAACAGCCCCGGATAGAGGGTAAAGAAGATGGGCGGGTCGCCACCGTAGAGCTCATAGCCCCAGAAGGCCCCCTCCCGCATGCGATCCGGCCGGCCGTAAAGGAAGGGAAGAAGCCACTCCAGAAGCTGGCCCGGATGCAGGCTCCCCACCACCTGGCCGCTCTCCGAGAAACCTCGATGGCCGCGGTAGGACAGGGGAAGAATGCGCAGGAACTCGATGATCTGGGGCGCCGCCAGCAGCGTACCCCCTGCCAGAGCCACAACCGGGGCTCCCCAAATCCGCAGCCGCAAGGCCTCCCGCCCCCGGCGCAGCAAGACTCCGCCCACCGCCAGCCCCAAAGCCACCACCGCCGTGGCCGGATCGCCGGCCACCAACAGCAGCGCCCAGCTGCCGGCCAATGCCGCAAAGATCCACCGCCGGCGCGACTTCGCGTCTGAGCCCGAGAGAGCCAAACCCGAGGTAGCCGCACTCGAATCAGCCAAACTCGAATAAGCCAAACTCGAATAAGCCAGCAACGCCGCCGCCAGCACCGGCGCCAACGCCGCTCCGGCCACCAGGTTGTAGAAATTGAGCAGCGAGGCGAAGAATCCGCCGGTGGCGTAGAACACCCCTGCTCCCCAAGCCGCCGACCGGCTCAGACCCCACTCCCGGGCCAGCCAGTAGACTCCCCAGGGCGCCAACAGCCAGTGCAGCCAGAAATGGAGATTGAAGGCGCCGAGGAGCGGCAGCAGCAGATAGAGTAGGTTGTCCGGATAGAAGGGCACCGCATTGGGATTGCCCGCCAGCGGCTGCCCGCCGCCGAGCTCCGGTGCCACCAACGGCATCCGCCCATCCGAAAGAGCGTGGGCCTGGGCCGCCTTGAGGGGCAAATGGGCGTTGAAGGCGTCGCGCAGGAAGAAGGTCTCGGCGCCCTGAATCACCGGCCAGAGCACGAAGAGCAGCAGCAGATAAAACGGCGCTCCCCACAGCAGAGGGGAGAGCTTCCAGCGGGGCAGCCTCATCGCTCCGCCGGAGCCGCGTCGGGAGCGCCAGGGCCGTCATCAGGCTGGCTCGACGACCGGTGGTCACCGCCGTCGCGCTCTCGCCGCCGCGCTCCCGAAAGCGCCCCCCAGAGCGCCAGCGCTGCCGCCAGCAGGGCCACGACACCGGCCGCGAGCTCCGGCACGGCGCTCACCGCCAGGGTCACCCGATGCTCGCCGGGGGGCACCTCGACGCCCATGAGCAGGAGGTTGACGGAGACCAGGCGGAGCGGATTGCCCGCTTCGTCCCGGGCGCTGAAGAGTGGCTGGAAGGCTCGGCGCACCACCGCCACACCGCCGGTGCTGGTGACGTCGAGGATGATGCGGTCCGGCTGATTCTCCACCACCCGCACCGAACCTCCGGGGTGCTGATCCACCGGCACCGCCGTGGCCACCTCCGCCACCGGATCGTCGGCGAAGCTCACCCAGCGCACCGCCTCCCGGGGATTCACCTGCTGGTGTGCCGCTTCCGGCCACCAGGCTTCCGGCGCCGGATCCCGGACCCTCAACAACCAGCTCACCTGCCCCGCCCGGTTGGCGGACTCCACCAAGTCCAACCCTTCCAGGCCCACCTCGTCGGCGGCCACCGATTCGGCGTCCGGCGCCAACCCCTGCACCACCACATAGTCGAGGCCGAAGGTGCGGAACCAATTCACTCGCTGAGGCCAATCCAGCCGCTTGAGGTTGACCTCGAGAAAGGTCGACAGCGCCGAGTTCATGCCCTCCAGATTGAGGGCGAAGGGGTAGCTCAAGCCGTGGAGCACTCCCGGGGTGGGATGCAGATCGAGAGCCAGCAGCCGCTGGCTGATGGAGCGGGGACCGCTGGGCGCCAGGGGATAGTTCAAAGGCCGGTGCCACGGCGGCTGCATCATGGAGGTGGCCATCACCGCCGCCCCCTCGCCGACGATCTGCTCCCACGGGGCGGGCTCCCGGTAGGGCTCGGTGGCGTCGGTCTGGACCAACGGCGCCAGCTGCACCAGGGCCAGCAGCTGACAGGCCAGCACGACCACTGCCCGCCGCCGCCGAATCCCCCAGCTGGCTCCGAAGAGAAGCCCCGCCATCACCATCAGCGCCACCGCCAGCAAGAGCGTCTGGGTGCTGATGCTGGCCACCGTCATCTCCGCATGGGGGCGCTGCGCCACGGCCCGCTCGAATTGCGCCAGAAACGCCGGCCGCACCGCCCAGATCAACAGCGACAGGGCCAATGCGCCGAGGCTCGCCCAGCGCACCCACCGGACCCAGCGCCCGCCACCGGAGAGCAGCCGATCGAGGCCCCAGCCCGCCAGCAGCGGCAGGCTCAGCGCCAGCCAGAAGAGGAATTTCTCCGGGAAGCGGAAGAGGCCGAAGGTCACGGTATCCAGCAGCCAGGGAATCTGGCCACCGAGCCAGGCGATGAGCAGGCTGCTGGCCGCCAGCGCGCCCCAGCCCCGCCGCCGCGCCGCCAGCGCCAGGGCCAGGGCCACGATGCCGAAGTGGATGGACATGAAGAACGGCAGGCGCTCTGCGTAACCCGCGTGCCACACTCCGAAAGGACCGCGAAAGCCGGGCCAGCCGAAGGGCAGCGGCAAGATCAACTCCACCAGCCGCGGCAGCATCAGGTAGTAGGAGACCACCTGGCTCTCGATATTTCCGTGGCCGCCGCGGAAGCTGATGCCGTAGATGCGCGCCGTGGCGACGATCTGGGGCAGGGCGATGAGCAAGCCCATGGCGCCGATGGCGAAGCCCTGGCCGATGGCCCGGCGCCAGCCGTGGCGGGGCACCGTCGCCACCAACAGCGGCAAGAGCCCAAGAACCGCGGTGATGGGCTCGCCGCCGAGCAGCGCCATGCCGCAGGCGAGGCCGCCCCAACACACTCCGCGGCGTCCCCCGATTACCGCCCCCGCCATCACCAAGGGCCACCAGGCCGCCACCACCAGCAGGTTGTAGAAGCTCAAGGTCGAAAGCAGCCAGCCACAGCCCGCGTAGGTGATCCCCGCCAGGGCGGCACTGGGCCGGCTCTGCCCCAAGACCCGGGCCAGGGTCATCATGGCGAATAGAGCGAGGAGCCAGTGCAGGGCGAAGTGCAGGTTGTAGGCGCTCCAGAAGGGCAGCAGCAGATAGAGCAGGTTGTCGGGGTAGAAAGCCAGCACCGACGGATTGCCTCGGTGCACATGACCGAGCCCCCAATCCGGATTGAAGGCGGGGATGTGCCCTTGGCGCAGCTGCTCCGCACCGAAGGCTTTGTGGGGCAAGTGATTGGAAAAGACATCGCGGACGAAGAAGGTGCTCTCCCCGAAGGCCATGGGCAGCGCCACCACCAGCCACAGCAGCACCGCCGCTGCCAGCGCCCAGCGCCAGCCCTTGGCCCACGGCTCTTCTACCCGGCCGTCGACTCGATCCCGAAGCCGCTCCTGGGACCCGTCGGACTCCGGGCTCGGGACGCGCCCCTCACCGTCGGCGCTGTCTTTCTCGTCCATCCCCCGTAGAATACCGTTCATGCTGTTGCCCCTCGTGCGCTCGTTGCGACCGGTCCAATGGTCGAAGAACCTCTTCGTCCTCGCGCCCCTGGTCTTCGCCGGCCAGCTCTTCCACCCTCTGGTGGTACTGCGGGCCGTCCTGGCCCTAGCGGTGTTCTGCGCCGCCGCCAGCGCGGTCTACTTATTCAACGACCTGCGGGATCGGGAAGCGGACCGCCAGCACCCCCTCAAACGCCATCGCCCCCTGGCCGCGGGGACCCTGTCGCCGGCGCTGGCGGTGGTGGCGGCGCTGATTCTCGCATCCCTTGCGTTGGCTGGTTCGCTGTGGCTGGGAAAAGCCTTCAGCGCCATCCTCGCTCTCTATCTGGTCTTCAACACCGGCTACAGCCTGGGACTCAAGCACGTGGTGATCCTCGACGTGCTCATCGTCGCCTTGGGATTCGTACTGCGGGTGCTCGCCGGCAGCGCCGCCATCGACGTCGCCGTCTCCCGGTGGCTGGCCCTGTGCACCATCTTCGTCGCGCTCTTCCTGGTGCTCTCGAAGCGCCGCCACGAGATCAAGCTGCTGGCGGACAAGGCGGGGCTCCAGCGTTCGGTGCTGGATCACTACAGCGCCCCCTTCCTCGACCAGATGATCAATGTGGTCACCGCCTCGACGGTAGTGTGTTACGCCCTCTATGCAGTCTCCCCGGAGACGGTGGCGAAGTTTCACACCGACTATCTGATCTACACCCTCCCCATGGTCTTGTTCGGGATCTTCCGCTATCTTTTTCTAATCTACCAGAGCACCGGCCACCGCAACCCCACCGAGACCATGCTCACGGACGTGCCCTTCCTGGCCAATTTGGGGGTGTGGACCTTGGCGGTGGTGTGGATTATTTACTTCCAGTGAGGCGGGCTCACAGGACCTCGAAGGGCTCGGCGAGCCGGTGGGCTGGTGCCCAACTTAGGGATCTATCGGCCGGAGGTCTTGCGTAAGGTGGGCGCCAGCCCACCAATCCACGGTAGCGGTTCATCGTAGATCGTTCTCAGGGAGGGTAGGGTGGGATGCTGAATATCAGCGCTTCTTCGGGCCGGCTGGCAGCGGTCTTCTTCGGCTACGGCCTCGCCTTCCTGCTGCCGCCGCTGCTGCTAGGCGGCGGGTGGTGGTGGCTACTGGTCTGGTGCACCGTGGCCTGGTGGTGGGTGGCGCTGGGCTTCCTGCGCCGCGACGCCCGGCATCTGGGCAAGCGCACCGACGGCTCCCTCCAGCCGGTGGTGGCGGTGCTGCTGCTGCCGTATTTGGCCTTCGTGCTGGGGCTGTTCTACGCCAAACGCTGGGTGCTGCGGCGAGAGAGCTCCGTGGACCAGGTGGCTCCAGGCCTCTTTCTCGGCCGCCGGCCGCTGCCCGGGGAGATCCCGAAGGAGGTCGAGCTGGTGGTGGACCTCTCCGCCGAGCTCCCCAAGCCCCGGGGCCTGGGCCACCGACGCTACCGCTGCCTGCCCATCTTGAACCGCTTTGCCCCCACCGCCGAGGTCCTGGCGCCGCTCATCGCCGACCTCGCCGCCGATCCGGCTCCCATGCTCATCCACTGCATCGCCGGCAAGGGCCGTTCCGCCACCGTCGCCGCCGCCGTCCTCATCGCCCGCGGCCAGGCCACCGACGCCGCCGACGCCGAGCGCCAGCTCCAAGCGGCCCGCCCCGTCGTCCACCTGCACCCGGCGCAGAAGCGGGTGGTGGATGCGGTGAGCGGCAAACTGGGCTCTCCGAGAGACTAGCGACATACTTCGGCGAACGATGCGAGCAGACTGAAAAGCCTTCCCCATCTGGCCCTCTTGGCCTCTGGCCCAAGATCCCGTCTATCGTCCGACAAGTCAGCGCCCCATCTGCCTAATAGCCGTTTATGAGCACATTAACGCGATCATGAGCACGTTTAGCACGCCGACCCCCTCAGAGCTTGTTCCAAACGGCATTGCGGCCAGATTTGACACACTTGATTTGGCCTTGGTCGCGCATCTTCTTGAGTACACGGCGGATTGTCGGCCGCGATACTCCTGGGCAATTGGCCGCAATGTCGGAATATCGGAAACTGACAGGAAGCCTGCCAATGGCCTCGACAACCATGTCACTCTTGGCCCCCCGCGCCATCGTCAATTCGCCAGTGCGACTCTCCAGCTCTCGATAGGCCCCCAGGAGCACAACTCCAAGAAAGTATTCGACCCAAGGCCTCAGGTCGTGCTTTCCCTCGTGCCAACCTTGAGAAGAGGCGAGCAGAGTCGAGTAATATCCCTCGCGATTATCCTCGACCAGTTTCTCTAGAGAAATGTACCGCCCGACTGTAAATCCAGCCTGATAGAAGAGAAGAAGAGTTAGTAGGCGAGCCATCCTTCCGTTGCCATCGAGAAACGGATGAATGCACAGGAAATCAAGGACATACGCGGCCGCCAGCACTAATGGCTCGACCTGGTCCTGTGCCTGTTGATCGCGGAAGCGCTGGTGGAGTACTTCCATCGATTCCGAAGTTTGATGAGCTGGAACCGGCTGAAAACGGACAAAACGTGTACCGTCAGGCTTCGTCTCAGAGATCTCGTTGTCAGCTATCTTCCAGCGCCCACCCTCCTGAGGCGCGTATTGATAGAGGTCGCGATGCAACTGTAAGACAACGCCTGTGGTAAACGGCATGTCCTCGTGGTTCGAATGAACTGTGGAGAGAACTGCCTGATAGCCCGCGATCTCCTGCTCTGGTCGATTCCGTGGTTGGATCTTTCGCAGTGCAAGCCCCTCCAGCCGCTTTAGCGGAGCAAGAATCCCCTCAAGTCGGTTCGACGACTGCGTGCTCTGAATAACCGCAGCTTGCCGAAGAGCCTGTAAAGCTTGAGGTGCCTGTCGCTCATGAAGAAGCTGTTTTCCACGAAGCTCTCCGATCTCACGGATGGCCCGCAAGAGCGTCTGAGAGATCGGCATCGAAGCCAGAAAACCCGGCCGGAATGAGTGGGGCACTACGATTTCACCTAATTGAAGCGGTCCTAATGCGGTCTCGGCTGACAGTCTATCGATCCGCTCTTGGAGGCGAGAAGCTCACTCAGCTCGACCCCGGTTAGCCACGACTTGGACATGGCCCTACCCCTTCATGTGATTCAAAAAGTCCCGCTGGATCACCGCCCGCAGCTCCTTGAGCTCGCCGCGGCGGGAGCGGCCCTTGGTGGCTTCGACGATGAGCACGTGGGGGAGCTCGTCGTCGTCCTCATAGGTCTCGTGGCGTTCGAGCTTTTGGAATAGGGGGCGCTCGCTCTCGCCCCAGCGGTGCCAGCGGAGATCCTCGAAACCGCAGGCGGTGAGGGCCTGGGCGAGAATCTCACGATTCCACAGGAATTGGTGCTCCCAGCCGTGGAAGGCGCGGTTCAAGTGGATGGCCATCTGGGTCTTGAGATCCGCCTCGGCACCCAGGTAGTAGTGGGTCTTCCACACCCAATCCAGATTCGGCGTCGACAGCCGCAGCACGCCGCCGTCGGCGAGAACGCGGTGGCTCTCTTCCATAAACGAGAGGGCGTCGTCGATGGCCAGATGCTCGAGGAAGTGCTCAGCGTAGACCGCTTCGCAGTTCTTGAAGTCCAGGCCGCCGGTGACGTCCGCCACCATGTCGACGCCGGGGAGATCCTGATTGTCGATATTCACCCATCCCTCCAGCCGCTTGTCGCCGCAGCCGACGTGGAGTTTGGGTCCGTGGGAATTGGTCGCCATCGTTTGGTGCAATCCTAGATAGTTGCCGTCGGGTTGGGATTTGGGGCGCGCTGCCCCTAGAAAGCGCCTCGGGGTCAGTCGCCGCGATCGGCAAAGGCTATCATCGCTCGCCGTGGACCCAGTGCTCGCCGTGAACCCAGTGCTCGCCGTGGACGAAGGGGCGGGGGCGGGATACCATCCAAGGAAGAGCGGCGTCCCCATGCGGCGCCGCCGGATTCGACACGAGCACGAGCGAGAAGCCAGGGGGAGAAGAGGCCTATGTTCACCATCGAAGAGATCACCGCCCGCGAGATTCTGGACTCCCGGGGGAACCCCACCGTCGAGGTGGATTGTTACCTGGCGGACGGCTCCTGGGGACGGGCGGCGGTGCCCTCCGGCGCCTCCACCGGCGTGCGCGAAGCCCTGGAGCTGCGGGACGGCGACGAACGCTACCTGGGCAAGGGCGTGACCCGGGCGGTGGAGCACGTCACCGACCTCATCGCCGCCGAGATCGAGGGCGCCGACAGCCGCGAGCAGGCACAGATCGACCACATGCTCCTGCGCCTGGACGGTACCGGCAACAAAGGCCGGCTGGGAGCCAACGCCCTCCTCGGCGTCTCTCTGGCGGTGGCCAAGGCGGCAGCGGCGTGCTGCGGTCTGCCCCTCTACCGCTATCTCGGCGGCCCCTCCGCCACCGTGCTGCCGGTGCCCATGCTCAACGTGCTCAACGGCGGCGCCCACGCCGACAACTCGGTGGACATCCAAGAATTCATGCTCGTGCCCATCGGCTTCGACAGCTTCTCCGAAGGCCTGCGAGCGGGAGTGGAGATCTACCACGGGCTGAAGAGCGTGTTGAAAAAGCGCGGCCTGGTTACCGCGGTGGGCGACGAAGGGGGCTTCGCACCCAACCTGAAGAGCAACCGGGAGGCGCTGGACCTGCTGGTGGAAGCTATCGAGAAGGCCGGCTACCGGCCCGGCGAGCAGATCGCCCTGGCCCTGGACGTGGCCGCCAGCGAGATGGTGGACCAGCGTCAGGGCGACACCATCACCTACGCCCTCGACGGCGAGGGCAAGAAGGGCCTGTCCAGCGACGACTTGGTGAGCCTCTACAGCGACTGGCTCGACGCCTACCCGCTGGTCTCCATCGAAGACGGCCTGGCGGAGGACGATTGGTCCGGCTGGCAACGCCTCACCGCCGCCATCGGCGAGCGGGTGCAGCTAGTGGGGGACGACCTCTTCGTCACCAACCCGGAGATCCTCGCCCAGGGCATCGAGCAGGGGCTGGCCAACGCCCTGCTGGTCAAGGTCAACCAAATCGGCACCCTGACGGAGACCCTGGAAGCGGTGGCCCTGGCCCGGGACCACGGCTACGCCAACGTCATCAGTCACCGCTCCGGCGAGACCTCCGACACCACCATCGCCGACCTGGCGGTGGCCACCCGGGCGGGACAGATCAAGACCGGCGCTCCCTGCCGTAGCGACCGGGTGGCCAAATACAACCGTCTGCTGCGCATCGAGGAAGAGCTGGAAGAAACCGCCTCCTATCCCGGTGCCAAGGCGTTCCCCCGCTGGAGACCGTGAGCGCCGCGGGAGGGGCACGCACTCCTCCCGCGCTCTCCATCGCGACCGTGACCGCCGAGCCCACCCCCGAGCGCAATCCCCTGCGCCCCTTCGTGGGCATCACTTTGGGCCTGTTACTGCTGCTGTTGGTGGCCGGCGGAATGAAGAGCTACAGCGACCTGCGCCAGGCGCGGCAGCGGGTCGCTGAGCTAGAGCAGGAGATCGGCGTCGCCAAGGAGCGCATCGAGACCCTGGAGCGCTTCATCCGCCGGCTGGAGACGGACCCCAACATCCTCGAGCGGCTGGCCCGGGAAGAGCTGGGCTTGGTGGAGCCCGGGGACGTGGTCATCGTGTTGCCGGAAGAGCCGGCCCCTGAACCTCCCGCCGGCGAACCTCTCGCCCCTTGATCAGCCCCGAGGGGGGAGCCTAACCCGCAGCCTCCCGAGCAGCCTTGATGCGGTCGCCGCGAGCAAGGGTGTATTTGAGCACCGGCGGGGTCAGCAGGGTGGTGATGATCACCATGATCACCACCGCTGACAGCTCCGCATTGTCGATCACCGGATGACCGTTGAGCATCAGGTTGGCGCCGACGCCGGCGAAGATCAGGCCCACCTCACCCCGGGGCACCATGCCGACGGCGATGGACAGCCGGTCCAGGCCTTTTTCCAGCACCCCCAAGGCGCAGATCATCTTGCCGATGACGGCGACCAACGAGAGTAGCAGGGCGAAGCCGAGCACCCCATCCTGAGCGAAGGTGGAGAGATCTACCTTGGTCCCCATGACTACGAAGAAGACCGGCACCAAGAATTGATTGATCGGGTGCAGGAGATCTTCCAGGTGACGATCCTCGGTTTCGTCGCCGAGGAATTGCTTGTAATCCAACTCGTCGAGGATCAGTCCGGCGGCGAAGGCGCCAACGATGGGGGCCAGGTCGATGAGGTTGGCCAGGGACGAGAGCAGGAAGCAGAAGGCCAGGGCGAGGGTGAGCAGCACCCCCTTGATGTGCAGCCGACTGGCGAGGTTGAACATACGCGGTGAGACCCAGCTGCCGACGACGATGGCGCCGACCATGAACACCAAGGCCTTGACGATGATCATGCCCATCTGACCAGCGGCCAGCTCCTCGCCGGTGCCGGCGGCGACGATAGCGCCCTGCACCACCGCCAGGATCACCAGCCCCAACACGTCGTCGAGGACCGCCGCACCGAGGATCACTTTGGTCTCGCGGCTTTGTAATTTACCCAGATCCGCCAGCACCCGGGCGGTGATGCCGACGCTGGTGGCGCAGAGGGTGGCGCCGATGAAGACGTGCACCAAGGTCTCCAGATTCGGCAGCATCAACGCCGACAGCCCCCAACCGAGGAGGAACGGCGCGACGATGCCCAGCAGAGCCACCATCAGGCTGGAAGGACCGACGGAGAGCATCTCGCGGATATTGCTCTCCAGCCCGACCTCGAAGAGCAGCAGGATGACGCCGATCTCCGCCAGAATGGTGATTCCCACGTCGCTGGAAATGAACTCCAGACCGGTAAAGCCCACCAGGGCGAGGTTGCCTAGAATGACGCCGAAGATCAGCTCCCCCAGCACCGCCGGCTGGGAAATGCGCTCGAAGACTTCGCCAAAGAGCTTGGCGCCGGTGAGGATGATCACCAAGGCCAAGAGCACCGGCGTCACCGGGCTGCTGTGACCGCTGTGACCGGCGCCAGCAGACTCGGAGCTGCCACCGTGGGAGCCAGCACCGTGGGAGCCCTCCTGCCCCGAGGCTTGGGCCGAGCCGTGGGGCTCTTCAGAAGTGCCCTCATCCGAGGAGCCCCCGTCAGAAGAGTCCTGAGAATTCTCCCCCGACGCCTGCGCCGAGCCATCCTGGGCCGCCACCACCGCCACCGGCTGCGGCCCGTCCTCCGACCCACCGAAGATCGCCAGACCGGAAACCGCAGAACCAACGGAATCCGGGGCTGCGCCCTGATGGAATGCAAGCAGTGCCGCCAGAATGGCCACACCTAGCCATGCTCGACGCATTGCCTGGACCTCCCTACTTTCTTTGCGTTTCTGAGCTCAGTCATCCAATACCGCCAGCGGTCCGCCGGCTCCAAAAACGGAGAACGCCACGCCCAGTCAGCACACCGGTACCAATCCTGGACGCGGCCTCCGCTCGAAGATCTGGGACGCGGCGCCGCTTTCGGCGCGCCCGACCGGGCAGCGCATCCCATTCAAGACAAGCTATCCTAACAGCCAGCGAGACCGACCTTGGCAAGCTCCCGTGTCGAACGTTCGCGGCAGCCCATGCAGAGCGGTCTATCCTGGGCAACCAAGAGCCCAAAGCGCCCATTCCCCAATTTCCAGCCATCCCGTCATCGTGCGCCAACCCCTCCACCTTCCACCCGCCCTCGCCTGGATCTTCACGGCTGCACTCTTCGTCGCGCTGAGCGCCTTCGGTGCCTGGACGCATTGGGTCGAGGAAGTGGGCACGGCGGAGCGGGACGGCTATGTGGTCCAGGCGGAGCGAATCCTGCAGGGAGAGCTGCCTCGGGATCCCTACCGGCCGCCGCTCTATTCGCTGGCCACGGCGGCCCTCAGCCTCGCCACCGCGCTCACCCCCTTCGACGCCGCCCGCCTGCTTTCCAATCTCGCCGCCGCCGCCCTGGTCCTGCTGGCCTTTTGCCTCGCGAGGCGGCTGGTGGGGCCCGAGGCCGACGAGGGGACGCGCCGACGGGCCGGCTTCGGGGCCCTGGCGCTGACCGCGGTCAATCCCAACCTATGGATCCTCGGCCAGCACGTGGCCACGGACATGTTCTTCGCCGCCCTCGCCGCAGGGGTGTTCCTGGTCGGCCTCGCCTACCTACAGCGGCCCCGCCTCGGCACCGCCGCCCTCGCCGGGGCCCTGCTGGGGCTGGCGGCCTTTACCCGCGGCAATGCCATCTTCCTGCTGCCGGCGTTGCTGCTGGCCTGGTGGTTGGCACCAAAAAGCGGCGACAAAGACTATGACGGCAACGGTAGCCGCGGCAGCGAAGAACAAACCGGGGGGGCCGAAGGGATGGATCGCCCCAGTCTCGGGGACCGGCTACGGAACCTCCGCTGGCGGGACCTGGGCCTGGCGGCCCTGGCCTACGGCGCCTTCCTGTCGCCCCTGGGATGGATCCGCTGGCGAGTCTTCGGCGACCCCTTCTACAGCGAGAACTACAAAAACCTGGCCTGGAAGCTCTACGGCTACCCCGATTGGTCCTACCTCGACCGGGTGCCCTTCGAAAGTCTCGGCCAGATCATCCTGGCGGATCCGCTGGGGGTGGCGACGGGAATGCTGGAGGGGCTTCAGCGCTTCGCCACCGGAGGCCTGCCCCAGCTCCTGGGCACCGGGCTGCACGCTCTGGTGCTGCTGGCCGGCGCGGCCTTGGCGGTGGGCTGGCGACGGCGCACGGCGGGATGGCTGGTGGTGGGTCTCACCGCCGCCCTCGCCGCCACTGCCCTCGCCTTCTTCACCTGGGGTCGCCTGCTGCTCTACCTGCTGCCGGCCCTCAACGCCCTCGGCGCCGCCGGGCTGGCCCTTACGAGTCGCGGCATGGACGGAGCGATTCCTCCCCACCCCCGGTGGCGCCTGCGGTGGCGAGACCTCTTGTTGGCCTTGCTGGTGGTGCTACTGGCGGCCAAGACCTTTGGCTTCCGGCTGCCGGCCTTCGTCGACCGTCATCCAGTGACCGAGATCGCAACGCTAAGAGCGCTGGAGGATGAGCTGCCGGAAGGCCGGAGCCTGGCGGGGCTGACCCCGTTCCTGGATCGCTATCTGGAGCGCCCCTACGTCGCCCTCCCCGACGCCTTTGGAGAAGAAGTGGAGGACCCGGCCCTGTACTTCCGGCGCCTGCGCTCGATCCTCGGGGACGAAGACGTGGCCTTCGTGGTCGCCAGCCCTCTGGATCTGCGAGATCGGCCCGATGCCTTGGTAGGAGCGGAGAAGCTGCCGCCCTGGCTCGTGCCCTGGGCTCCCGACGAGGACCCGGAGCTGGCAGAGCAGATGGAGCGCCGGGGAGTACGGGTTTGGAGGGTGGAGCTTTGAACGCCTCCTCGGACGCGTCTGGCGCCCAGCAGAGGAGGACCCTCGACCGCTGGCTGCCGTTGGCGTTGATCCAGCCGCTGCTGCTGGGGGCGGTCCTGAGGCTGTGGAAGCTCCCCGGCCAAATCCTCGCCGGGGATGAGCTCCACGGCGTGCGGGCAGCGCTGGCAGACCCGATCCCGGTGCTCCTCACCACCTATCGCACGGCGGATCCCTGCCTTCCCCTCTCCGCCTTCTACCGCTGGCTCATGGACCGGGGCTGGAGCCTCTCGGAGCTCGACCTGAGGCTGCCGGTGGTGGTGGCGTCGCTGCTGGCCGTGGTGCTGCTGCCGATGCTCGTGCGCCGGGAAGTCGGCCGGGGATCAGCGCTGGCCTTTGGCTGGCTGCTGGCGGTGGCGCCGCCGCTGGTGGTCTATGGGCGCATGGCCCGGCCCTACGGCATCGTGGTGCTGCTGGCCGGGGTGGCGGTGCTGAGCTTTTATCGCTGGTGGCGCCCGGGAGGAGATCGCCGCTGGATCTTCGGCGCGGTCTACGCCGTGACGGCGCCGCTGGCAGTGTATTTCCACCTCCCCGCGGCCCCCTTCGTGGCGGCCCCCTTCGTCTTTGCGCTGGGCGACGGACTGCACAGCGGCGAGCTACGGCAGCGCTGGCGCGGACTAGTGGCAGTAGGCGCCGGCGCCCTCGCCGGCATCGCCGCCTTCGCGCTGCCGGCCCGGGAGTCGCTGGCGGCGGTAGTGGCGGCCAAGCAGGGCGCCAGCCAGTGGTCGGCGGAGATTCTGGGACCGGTGGCCCAGCTGCTGGCGGCCACCGATTCCACCCTGGTGACCGCCCTCTTCTGGATCGGCGTCGCCACGGGCCTGGTCTGGTCCTGTCTGCGCAACCCCCGCTTCGCCGCCTACACCGCCACCCTGGTGGCCATTCACCTCCTGGTCCTCTGGTGGTCCGCGCCCTTCGGCGCCTTCAGCCCGCTCATCGTCGCCCGCTACCTCCTGGTCATCCTCCCGCTGCTGCTGATCTGGCTCGCCGTGGCCCTGGCGGAGCTGGCGCAGCTGCTGGCCATCGGGGCCGGCAAGGGATTGCCGTGGCCTCTGGCGCAGCGAGCGGCGTGGACGGCGGTGGCGGTGGTGATGGCGGGCTGGTTGCTTCAAGGCCCTATGGGCTGGCCCGAGTGGCGGAAGAGCAACTTCCTGATGCACGACGACCTGCTGCGCTTTCATCAACCCCCCGGGCACCGACCAGAAGCACGACAGGCCGAGGTCGGGCCAACCCGCTCCATCCTCCCCGAGGCCTATCGCCGGCTGGTGGACCAGGGATCGCTGCTGGAGTATCCGTTCCGCCCCGCCTGGCGTTTCGCCCGCGCGCCCTACCTCTACCAACGGGAGCACGGGCGCTGGGTGCGGGTGGCGATGCTGGACCCCGGGTTGTGCGACGAACGGCTGAGCTTCACCAACGCCGTGTGCCCGCGGCCGGAGGAGATCCTCGCCAGCCCCTCCCGCTACCTCATCGTGCACCTGGATCTCCGGGCGGAAGAGGACGCGGTGGCAGGCCGGAGAGCGAGACGGGACGTGCGCCGCCCCGGGCGCTGGCAGGTCTACGCCGCCGCCGCCCGCCGCCTGGCGGAGAACCTGGAGCAGCGCTGGGGGCGCCCGACGGTCGCCGAAGAGGGGATCCTGATCTGGAACCTGGACGATGTACGGGCGCGGCGAGGGAGATCCACGATAGACTGAACCGCTTATGGATGATCGCGTGTGGGGCGAATACGCCCGGACGCTGCGCGCTAGTGCGCCTTATCGAGCCCTGCGGAAGGAGCTCGGGGACGTGGTGCGCCTGCCGCTGCCCGCCGCCGCCTGGGTCGGAGGATTGTTGTCGGAGGACCTGGGCCGGCCCTTGCTGGTGGTGGTGCCGCGGGAGGCGGACGGCCTCGCCTGGGTCGAGGCGGCGGATCTCTTCCACGGGCCCGGCACCGCAGTCTACTTTCCAGCTCCGTCCCTGAGCCCCTATCAAGAGGCGGAGACCTCGCTGCCGGTGCGCGCTCAGGAATCGGTGGCGTTGGATCGGGCTCTTGCCGGAGAGGGCGTCACCGTAGTCTGCACCCCCCGCGCTCTCTTCCGCCGCTTGCCTTCCGCCCAGGACTTTCTAGCCACCGCCGTCGAGCTGGAGCCCGGCGAGGAATATCCCATCGACGTCTTGCTGGAGCACCTGGTGAGCTTCGGTTACCGGCGCAGCGACCTGGTCATGGAGATGGGAGAGATCGCCGTCCGCGGCGGCGTGGTGGACCTCTTCCCGCCGGGGGCGGAACAGCCGGTGCGCCTCGACCTCTTCGGCGACACCTTGGAATCCATCCGCAGCTTCGACGCCACCACCCAGCGCTCGGAAGAGGTGCTGCCGAACCTGCGGATCCTGCCCCTCTCCCTCTTCCCCGCTGGCGAGGAGCAGGCCCGGGAGCTGGGCCGCCAGCTGGCGGAGCAGGCGGGACCGCGGCCCTCCCGAGACGTCGCCGAACGGCTCCAGCACCTCTCCGGCCGTGGCGGCTTCGCCGGCTGGGAGAACTACCTTCCACTGTTGGTGGAGAAGACCCAAGGGCTGGCTCAGCTGCTGGGGAACACCCTGGTGGTGACGGTGGATCCGGTGGCCCTCGCCGAGGAGGCGGAGCATCACGCCGAAACCCTCCAGGAGGAGCATCGGGTGCGCGCCGCCGGCGAGCGCCTGGCCATCGCCCCGGAGGCGCTGGAGCTCCCCGCCGACGCCGTACTGGAGACCCTCGCCGGGGCTGGCCTGCGGGTCCACGGCCTGGTGCTGGGAGAGCAGACGGGGGTGGACTTCGAGGGTTCCATCACCGATGTCTTCCACAGTCAGCTGCCGCGCTTCCCCAACGAGGTGGAGACTACCCACCTGCGGGGAGAAACGCCGTTGGTGGTGGTGGGCGCCCAACGCCGCCGTCAGCTGGTGGAGCTGCTGGAGGGCCGGGAGCTGGAGATCGGGGCAACCGGCAGCACCCGGGGCCTGCAACTGGCGGAGGGCGAGCTGCAGCGTGGCTTCCGGCTGCCGGCGGCGAAGCTCTCCTTGTACAGCGAGCATCAGCTCTTCGGTCGGCTGGCCCCGGCGGCGCGCAGCTCCAAGGCGCGCTTCGGCCCCTTCGTCAACAGCCTGCGGGACCTCAAGGTCGGGGATTACGTGGTGCACGCGGACCACGGCATCGGCCAGTTCGTCAGCCTGCGGGCGGTGGAAGGGGAGGGGGGCATCGAGCCGAACCTGCCCCCGGTGCTGGCGGAGGGCCGCAGCGCCGCCGCCAGCGTCGAGGTGATGCAGATCAACTACGCCAGCGGCAAGACCCTGCTGCTGCCCCTGTCGCGCCTCGACCAGGTGCAGAAATACGGCGGCATCGAGGGCGTGGCGCCGCGCCTCGACACCCTGGGAGGCACCTCCTGGGCGCGCACCAAGAAGCGGGTCAAGAAGAGCCTGCGGGACATGGCCGGCGAGCTGCTCAAGCTCTACGCCCAGCGCGAGCTGGCGGAGGCGCCGGCGATGCCCGCGGACAGCGATCTGGTGCACCAATTCGAAGCCGCCTTCGAATTCGACGAGACCCCGGACCAGCTGGAGGCCATCTCCACCATCAAGCAGGACCTGGAGAGCCGGCGCCCCATGGACCGGCTGCTCTGCGGCGACGTCGGCTACGGCAAGACCGAAGTCGCCATGCGCGCCGCCTTCAAGGCCGTGGACGGCGGCTACCAGGTGGCGGTGCTGGCCCCCACGACGATTCTGGCGGACCAGCATCTGGAGACCTTCAAGAAGCGCTTCGCTGGCTTCCCGGTGAGCATCGAGATGATCTCCCGCTTCCGCTCCCCGGCCCAGGTCAAGGAGATCGGTGAGAAGCTGGCGGCAGGCAAGCTCGACGTCCTCATCGGCACTCATCGGCTGCTCAGCCGCGGACTCAAGTTTTCCCGCCTGGGTTTGCTCATCGTCGACGAAGAGCAGCGCTTCGGGGTCGCCCAAAAGGAGCGCCTCAAGCAGCTGAAGAAGGACGTCCACGTTCTCGCCATGAGCGCCACGCCGGTACCCCGCACCCTCCAGCTCTCCCTCGCCGGGGTGCGCGAGCTCTCGGTCATCGAAACACCGCCCAAAGACCGCATGGCGGTGGAAACGGCGATCCTGCCGTTCAGCGCCGAGTTGATCCGCGAAGCGCTGGAGTTCGAGCTCGAACGGGGCGGCCAGATCTACTTCGTCCACAACCGGGTGGAGACCATCGAGAATATGCAAGGCTACCTGCGGGAGATCGTGCCTCGGGCGCGCATCACCGTGGGTCACGGTCAGCTCGACGAGCAGGAGCTGGCACGGCGCATGCACGCCTTCACCGACGGAAAATACGACGTGCTGCTGGCCACCACCATCATCGAGAACGGCATCGACATCCCCAACGTCAACACCATGATCGTCCACCGCGCAGACCGCTTCGGCTTGGCGCAGCTCTACCAACTGCGGGGCCGGGTCGGGCGCAGCAATCAGCTGGCCTATTGCTATCTGCTGGTGCCCGGCGACAAGATCCTGTCGGAGACGGCGCGCAAGCGGCTCGCTGCGATCCGGGAATTCTCGGACCTGGGAGCCGGCTTCCGCATCGCCGCCCGGGATCTGGAAATTCGCGGCGCCGGCAATTTGTTGGGAGCAGAACAGAGTGGCCACATCGCCGCCGTGGGCATCGAGACCTATCTCAAGATGCTCGACGAGACGGTCCGGGAGCTACGGGGAGAGAAGATCGAGGAAGGCCCCTCGGTCACCCTCGATCTGCCGGTGGCCATGTCGATTCCGGAAACTTACGTCAGCGACGCCAATCTGCGCATGGAGATCTACCGCAAGATCGCTGCCGCCGAGGAGAGCGACGACGAGCTACAACAGGAGCTCGCCGACCGCTTCGGCGCCCCGCCGGCGTCGGTGCGCTCGTTGATTCGCGTCGGCGCCATCAAACGCCAGGCGGAAGCGCTGCGAGTGCAGTCCATCTCCGCCCACCGGGGCAAGCTGGTGTTGCGCCTGCGCCAGGACGCCCGCATCGACCTGGATCGGCTCATCGAGATGGTCTCCGAGCAGGAAGGAGCGACCTTCAGCCCCACCGGCGCCCTCACCCTGCGCGCCGAGAGCGGCGAGGACCCGCTCCTCGACCAGATCGCCGGACTGATCCAAGAGCTGGCGGCACCCACCGGGGAGGAGGCGCCGCAGCAAGCAGCGGCAGCGCCACAGCCGGCGGTGGGAGGTGCCTCGTGAGGGCGGCGAGAAGACACTACCGCGTCCGGCTACCGCGGGCCGCCTCCGGCCGCGCTTGGTTGCTGTGGGCCGCCCTGGGCTGGGGCGCCCTTGGATTGGCAGGATCGGGATTGGCCGGCTGTGGCCCGGCGGACATGCCCGCCCAGGACGCCGCCGCGGAGGTCGGCGACCGGGAGATCCCCTACCAGAGCTTCGAAGCCTATCTGGCGGCCAACGTCGGCGATGCGGAGCCCCAGCTCGGCCACAAAGCCCTGAGCCGGCTATTCGATCAATTCCTCGACGAAGAGCTGCTCAGCCGCCTGGCGGTGGACAGCGGCCTGAATCTCGAGGCGGACCGCCGGCAGACCGTCGAAGCCCTCCTGGCCAGTGACGAAGCGCGACAGATCGCGCCGGCGGAGCTGGAGCGCTACTACAGCGAGCACCAAGAAGAGTTCCGGCGCCCGGAGCGGGTGCGCCTCCGCCAGATCCTGGTGGAGGAGGAATGGCTGGCGGAGCAAGCACGCCAAGCCCTGGAGAACGGCGAGAGCTTCGCCTCGGTCTCCGAACGGCTGTCGGAAGACCCGGCAGCGGCGGTGGGCGGCGAGCAGGGTGAGCTGGCCCGGGAGGACCTGTCACCGGCCTTCGCCGAGGTGGTCTTCGACCTCGACCCGGGAGAGATCAGCCCCATCGTCACCGCCGAGTACGGCTTCCACATCTTCCAGGTCACGGAGCGGCTGCCGGAAGAGGTGGTGCCACTGGCCGAGGCAGCGGAGAGCATTCGCGGGCGCCTGCGGCGGCAGAACGCCGACCAGCAACTGGCTCGTTTGTTGGACGAGGCCCGGCGACGCTACAATGTCGAGATCTACGAGCGGAATCTGCCGTTCAATTACCGAGGCTCCTATGGCGCGCAAGAAACTCCCAGCTCCTGAACCGATCGTTTCCCAACCGCTGCACAAGAAGCTGCTGCCGGCCCTAGCGGCACTGGCAGTGGCGGTAGGGGCTCTGCTGGCAGCCCCGCCGGCACGCGCCGACGTAGTCAACGAGGTCGTGCTACGCATCAACGAGCGGGTGCTGACCCTCTACGACTACCTCCAGGCCCGGGCGGAGGCCCGCGCCGAGGTGCTGCGCGCGACCCAGCTAACCCCGGAAGAGCAGGAGCGGCTGCTGGCAGAAGTCCCCCGCCGGGTGATGCGCACCATCTTCCAAGAGATGCTGTTGGAGAGCCGGGCGGACCAGCTGGAAGTCTTCGTGCCGGAGGAAGAGATCGACGCCGAGATCCGCCGCATGCGCGAGGACATGGAGCTCGGCACCCAAGAGCAATTCCTGGCCGCCCTGGAGCAGAGCGGACTGTCCGAAGAAAAGCTCCGGCGACAGGTGGAAACCACCCTGCGGGTCCAGCGAGTGCTCGGGGAAGAGGTCAGCTCCCAGATCGACGTCTCCGAGGACGAGCTGCGACGTTATTACCGGGCCCATCCGGACGAGTTCAGCGACCCGGCCCGGGTACGGGTGCGGGAAATCGTCGTCCTCGACACCAGTGCCCTGGATTCGGAGGCCCGCCAGCTCCTGGCACAGCAGCTGAAAGAGCGGCTGGCGGCGGGGGAGAGCTTGGACGACCTGGCGGCGGATTACGCGCCGGAGGGAGTCACCAGCAACGTCATCGAGCTCGGTTGGGTGACCCCCGGTGAGCTGGCTCCGCGCCTCGAGCAGGCGGTCTGGGGCCTCGACGCGGGGAGCGTCTCCGAGCCGGTGGAGGCTCGCGGAGGCGTTCACATCCTCGAGGTGATGGAACGCGAAGAGCAGGAGCTCAGACCCTTTGGCGAGGTGCGCGACGAAATCTCCTCCCGGGAACGCAACCGGCGCTACGGGGAGGTCTTCGAACGCTATCTCGACGATCTTGCCCAGAGCGCCTATGTAGTCGAGCGCATCCCCGCCGACGCCGTCGGCTACCGCCAGGCCCCGGACGGCCCGTCCCCCCTCAACGAGCCGTTCAAGATCGTCGGCGAAGAACCCCGCCCGCGACGCACCACCGGCGCCGTCGAAGCGTCGGCGGAGCCCGCCGAAGACCCCCTCGTCGAGACGGACGCGCCGGCACCGACGGAGGCGGCGGAAGCCGAGGAAACCGTCGAGAGCGTGGATGCGCCGGAGAACGTCCCCGGCGAGGACGAGCCGCCCCTGGAGCGGCTCACCGGTGAGGACCCGACCCCCGACGATCCGCTGGACAATCCGCCACCTCCGGTTTGACGTACCCATCCGCCCCACGGCGCTGTATGCTGGCACCGTGGACGGCCGGGTTTCTTTCCCCGCGCGCTTGCCCGCGCGCCAAACTCCGCTGCCGCTGATGTGGCGGCGGCGAACCCCCGTCCCCACCCCATCCGACAGATTTTTCTCTCCCCATCGCCGCCGCTCCCCGGCGGTTCGACCCCCTCCTATCTCGCTCTCGCGGCCTCCCTGAGGCCCAAAACCCGCCCTCTTCCGGCCAAGTGGACTTTTGTGGTCGTGAGTGGAGTTAAATAGACAAAAGTGGAGAGCCGGTGGTAGCATGAGCTTTAAATCACCCGGGATGGGCGAGGTTTATGTTCCGTGGAAGTGCTCCAGCAAAAGTCGACGGCAAGGGCCGTCTCAAGATCCCGACGGACTTCCGCCGGTTGCTGGAGGATCGCTATGGCCCGGACCTCTTCGTCACCTCCATCCTCGGTGATAGCGCGCTGATCTACCCCCTCCCGGTCTGGGAGGAGATCGAGAATCGGCTCGCGTCCATGCCATCCACCGAGCCGACCAAGCGTCGCTTCCTACAGCGGGTCAGCTTCTTCGGACAACAAGTCGGTATGGATGCCCAGGGGCGCATCCTGATTCCTCAGATCCTGCGCGAAAAAGCAGAGATGAGCGGTGACGTCGTGGTGAGCGCTCAGCTGGACCACCTGGTGGTCTGGAACCGGGAGCACATCGAGCAAACGTTGGCAGAGGAGCCGTTTACGGAAGACGACCTCCGCGTCCTGACCGAGCACGGCATCTAGCGCCGGGAACGAGCGTTGACGTCGAATTCGCCAGGGGGCGCCGCAAGCCACACTCCGGTGCTGCTGGAGGAAACCCTCTCCCTTCTCGGGCCCGCCCTTGCCCGGGAAGGGAGTCTGTTGGTGGATTGCACGGTGGGCCTCGGAGGTCACGCAGAAGCGTTTTTGGAGCGCTTTCCCGGCCTGCGGATTGCGGCCGTGGATCGGGACCCGGAGGCCCTGGCGCGGAGCGCCGAGCGCCTCGCGCCATGGGCCGACCGGGTGACTTGGGTGGAAGGCAATTTCCACCGCTTTCGGGAGCTGCTGGCGGGTCACGGCCTCCAGCAGCCCCAAGGCGTGTTGGCGGACCTGGGGGTCTCGTCGATGCAGCTGGACCTGCCGGAGCGCGGTTTCAGCTTTCGCTTCGACGGCCCCTTGGACATGCGCATGGGCGCCGACGGCGAAACCGCGGCGGACATCGTCAACAGTTATTCGGAGGCTGACTTGGAACGAATCTTCAGAGAGTACGGCGAAGAACGGCAGGCCCGGCGCGTCGCTCGAGAGATCGTCGCCGAGCGCGCCTCCAGCCCCATCCTCACCACCACCGATCTGCGGTCGGTGGTGGCCAAGGCCAAAGGTGGCTACAGCGGAAGGGAAGGGCGAGTGGATGTCGCCACCCGCACCTTCCAGGCGCTGCGCATCGAGGTCAACCAGGAGCTGGCGGGCCTCGATCGCTTCCTCGAAGAGGCGATGGAGTCGCTGGAGGAAGAGGGGCGGCTGGTGATCATCTCCTACCACAGCCTGGAGGACCGCATCGTCAAGCACACGCTGCGCCACCTGGCCAGAGGGGAGGTGGATCCGATCACTGGCCGGCCGCTGTCGGAGCGGCGGCTGATCGAGATTCTGACCCGCAAGCCCGTGCGCCCCGGCGGGGCCGAGCTGGCGGCCAACCCGCGGTCCCGCTCGGCGCGGCTGCGGGCGGCGAAACGACTTTGAGCCTCCGGCCTCTGTTCGAGTCCGGAGCAAGAGCGGCGCCTGGGCTTCAGGCCCGGCGCCGGTGGTGGACGAGGAGCGGTGGACGTTGAGGAACGCCTATGCGCGCGGGCAGCGGGTAGAAAACTCCTACCTGGTGCGCGAGCGCGACCGTCGGCGCCGGCGCGAGCTGGTGTTGATTTTGGTGGCGGCATTGCCCTTGGGGCTGTGTCTGCTGGTCTACGTCTGGAGTCACCTCCAGGTCCTGGACGCCGGGTACCGCATCGACGAGCTGGAGCACGCGCTTCATGAGTTGAATCAGCGGGAACGCCGGCTCCGCCTGGAAGCGGCTCATCTGTCCAGCCCGCGGCGCATTGAGGAGCGCGCAGTGCGGGATCTGGGCATGGAGCCGCCGGAACGGCGGCAAATGGTCTTTTTGGAGGAATTGCCGTGAAGTCCCGCCTCATCATCCTCGCGCTGCTTGCCGTGCTCTGGGCCGGCGGAATCGCCGCGCGACTCCACCACCTGCAGGTGTTGGAGCATGAGGACTACGCTCAGCGGGCGGAACGGCAACAACAGCGGGTGGTGGAGATCCACCCGCCCCGGGGCACCATCTACGATGCCCGAGGCCGCGAGCTGGCGGTCAGCCTGGAGGTAGCCTCCGCCTTCGCCGTACCCCGCGCCATCGAGGATCCCCAGGCCACCGCCGCCGCCCTGGCGCCGGTGCTGGAGATGGAACCCAGCGAGCTGCTGCCGAGCCTCGAAGGCACCGGCGAGTTCGCCTGGCTGCGGCGCAAGCTCGATCCGCCCATGGAAGCCGCGGTGCGCGCTCTCGACCTCCCCGGGGTGCACTTCGTCCGCGAGTACAAGCGCTACTACCCCCTGGGGGAGACGGCAGCCTCGGTGCTCGGCTTCGTCGGCGTCGACGACCAAGGGCTGGCGGGACTGGAGTATCAATACAACAGCGAGATCTCCGGCAAGCGAGGGGAGCGCACGGTGCTGCGGGATGCCCGGCTGGGAGCTCTCAGCACCCCGTCCCTGCCCCCCAGCAACGCCGAGCCGGGGCAGGATCTGCGCCTCACCCTCGACGCCTCCATCCAATTCATCGCCGAGCAGGAGCTGGCGAAGGCGGTGAAGCATCACCAGGCCCGTAGCGGCAGCGCCATCCTCCTCGATCCCACCACCGGCGCCGTCCTCGCCATGGCCAACTACCCGGGCTTCAACGCCAACCACGCCGACAGCGTCGACCGCAGCTCCGGCGCCCACCGCAACCGGGTGATCCAGGACGTCTACGAACCCGGGTCGACCTTCAAGATGGTCACCGCCGCCGCCGCCCTGGAGGCGCGGGTGGTGCGCCCGGACGAGGTCTTCGATTGCCAGATGGGGAGCATCACCCTCCACGGTATCCGCATCGGGGACCACAAGCCCTTCGGCGACCTCACCTTCCGCCAGGTACTCGCCAAGTCGAGCAACGTCGGAGTGATCAAGACCGCTCTGCGGCTGCCCCGGGAAGACTTCTACGCCGCCATCCAGGCCTTCGGCTTCGGACGCCTCACCGGCATCGACCTACCCGGCGAGAGCCCGGGCATCCTCCGCCCCCTGGAGCAATGGCAGGCCCTTGACCCGGCCTACATCTCCTTCGGCCAGGGCATCGCCGTGACCCCGCTGCAGCTCGCCCGCTCCTTTGCCGCGGTGGCCAACGGCGGCTTCCTGCTGCAGCCCCATGTGGTGGACGCCGTGGGCGAAGAGGGGGATTGGTGGCGACTCCACGCGACACCGCCGGTAGTGGGCAAACCGCTGACCCCCGCCACCGCCCGGCTGCTCACCGAGCTGCTGGAAGGGGTGGTGCAGACCGGTGCCACCGGCCACCGCGGAGCCATCGCCGGCTACCGGGTGGCGGGCAAGACCGGCACCGCCGAAACCGCCGCCGACGGGGGCGGCTACTCCAGCTCCCGCTTCGTACCCAGCTTCGTCGGCTTCGCCCCGGTGGAGCGACCGCGGCTGGTGGGGCTGGTGGTCATCGACTCGCCGCGCTCCGGCAGCATCGGCGGCGGCCTGGTGGCCGCGCCGGTGTTCTCCGACATCGCCGGCCGCGCCCTGCTCTATCTCGGGGTGACACCGGACGGCCCAGAGGAGGGCCCTTGGGGTGAGCAGCACGTGGCGCAGCTCACCGCCGGGGACCCGCGGGAGTCGTAATGCCGGTAGGACGAGAAATGGAACGGGGCGCAAAGAGCGGGCCCGGCGTCGGCCTCGAGGAGCTGGTGCGCGGCTTGCCCTTGGAGTCGCCCGAGGCACCGGTGAACGTTCGCGGAGTCACCCACGACTCCCGCAGCGTCGAGCCCGGCGACCTCTTCGTCGCCCTGGTGGGAGAGCAGCACGACGGCCGCCGCTATGCTCAGCAGGCGGTGCAGCAGGGCGCCGTGGCGGTGCTCGGGGAAGGGAACGCCCCGCCCAAGATCGATGTCCCCTGGATCGCCGCCAAGGCCGATCCGCGCACGATGCTGGGGCCGCTGGCAGCACGCATCTACGGCCACCCGGACCGCGAGATGACCACCGTCGGTGTCACCGGTACCAACGGCAAATCCACCGTCACCGCCCTCGCCGCCGCGGTGCTCGACGCCGCCGGCCGCCCGGCGGGGATGATCGGCACCCTGGGTTATCGCTTTCGCGACCTGAGCTTCCCGGGAGAGCGCACCACCCCGGAGGCCTCCGACCTCTTCCGCATGCTGCGCCGCATGGTCGACGCCGGAGCCCGCGCTGCGGCCATTGAAGTTTCGTCCCACGCCCTGGCCATGGGCCGGGTCGCCGGCGCCGCCTTCGACGTCGCGGTGTTTACCAACCTGACCCGAGACCACTTCGACTTCCACGATGGTTTCGAAGATTATTTCGCCGCCAAGCGCCGCATCTTCGACCAGCTCAAGGACGGCGGTCGGGCGGTGGTGTGCATCGACGACCCTTACGGCCGACGGCTGGCGGAGGAGATCCCCGGCGCCCTGACCTACGGCGAGAACGGCGAGGTGCGCCTCTCCGACGTCCAGCTGGGGGCCGATGGCAGCCGTGCCGTGGCCCATACCCCGCGGGGGGATCTGCGCTTCAAGTCGCCGCTGGTAGGCAGCTTCAACCTCGCCAACCTCACCGCCGTGGTGGCCGTGGCGGAGGCTCTGGAGCTGCCTCACGAGGCGGTGATGCGGGGCTTCGAACAGCGCGAGCCCCTCCCCGGCCGCCTCGAGCCGGTGAAGCTACCCAGCCATCCCGCGCAAGGGAGCGACCGGCCGGCGCGGGATCTTCCCGTGCAGGTGTACATCGACTTCGCCCACACCCCGGCGGCGCTGGAGGCCCTGTTGGTAGCGGCCCGTCAGCTCACCCACGAGCAATTGGTGCTGGTCTTCGGCTGTGGCGGCGACCGGGATCCGGGCAAGCGACCGCAGATGGGAGAGATCGCCGGCAAGCTGGCGGACCTGCCCATCGTTACCTCCGACAATCCGCGCACCGAGGATCCGTTGGCGATCATCGCCGACGTGGAGCAGGGCCTCAAGGCCAGCGGCAACACCCACTACCGAGTGATGCCGGACCGCCACGAAGCCATCCGCCGGGCGGTAGCGGTGGCGCAGCCGGGAGCGGTGGTGCTGGTGGCCGGCAAGGGCTGCGAGGAGTACCAGATCGTAGGGGAGCGGCGGACGCCGTTCTCCGACCGCGAGGAGATCGTCCGCGCTCTGGAGGACCGTTTTGGTCGAGATGGCGGTCGCTGAGGCAGCGAAGATGATGCAAGGCCAGGTGATATCCGGCGATCCCCAGACCCGCTGTCGCGGCGTGGAGATCGACTCCCGCCGTTTGCGCGGCGGCGAGCTCTTCTTCGCCCTCCCCGGCGAACGGGTGGACGGCCACCGCTTCGTCGACGCCGCCCTCGACGCCGGTGCCGCCGGCGCGGTGGTGGAAGCCCGCTGGGCCCGCGCCCGCTCTTTCTCCGCCGGCCAGGTCTTGGTGCAGGTGGAAGACGGCCTGTCCGCCCTCCACGCCCTGACCGCCGGGATTCGCCGCCAGATGGGTGGCCAAGTCGTGGGAATCACCGGCTCCGCCGGCAAGACCACCACCAAAGAGCTCCTGGCGTCGATGCTCGGGCGCCGCTTCCGGGTCGCCCGTAGCCCGGGAAATTTCAACAATCTCCTGGGCTTCCCCATCGCCCTGGCGGCGATCCCCGAGGACACGCAGTGGATGGTGGCGGAGATGGGCATGTCCCAGCCGGGAGAGCTGGGCCGCCTGTCGCGGCTGGCGCGGCCGGACGTGGCGGTCTACACCAACGTGCGGCCGGCCCACCTGGAGTTCTTCGGCTCCCTGGACGCCATCGGCAACGCCAAGGGTGAGCTTCTCGAAGGCTTGCCGGCGGACGGCCTGGTGGTGATCAACGGCGACGACCCCCAGGTGCGCCGCATCACCGCCGAGCACCGCGGGCCGAAAGTGATCTACGGCTCCTCCGACGACGCCCAAGTGCGCGCAGAGAACGTGCGTCCGGACCCACGAGGAGGCAGCCGATTCGAGCTGACCCTCGGCGAAGACCGCACGCCGGTGCGCCTGCGCCTTCATGGCCCCTACAACGTCGAGAACTGCCTAGCCGCCGCCGCTTGCGCCTGGAGCCTGGGCGTGCCGGCGCCGGAAATCGCCGCCGCCGTCGAGGCGGTGGCGCCGGTGGCGGGCCGAGGCACGGTGCATCACCGGGTGGGGGACGTCACCATCATCGACGACGCCTACAACGCCAACCCCGACGCCGTCACCCGCGCCCTGGACGGCGCCCGCAACCTGCCGGGCCGGCGCCATTGGGCCGTGCTGGGGGACATGTTGGAGCTGGGTCCCGACGCCCCAGAGTTTCACTGTCAGATCGGCGAAGCTGCCGCCAAGCGTGCCTTCGCAACCGTCTTCGCCGTTGGCAAGCTGGCCCGCGACGTGGTGCAGGGTTTCGGCAACGCCGGAGAGAGTCGGGCCTTCGCCACCGCCGAGGCCGCCGCCGGCCCCGCCGTCGCCGAGCTGCGGGACGGCGACGTGGTGCTGGTCAAGGGCTCCCGTGGCGTGGGGCTGGACGCGGTGGTCGACGCTCTGCTCGAAGCTCGTCCCAGCGCCGACGACGAGACTCCGGAAGAAAACGGGGCTACGGAAGGAGAGGTGAACTGATGCTCTACCACCTCCTCTTCCCCCTGAGCGAAGAATTCGCCCTGCTCAACGTCTTCCGGTACATCACCTTCCGGGCGGCAGGGGCGATCATCACCGCACTGCTGCTGTCGGTGATCTTCGGACCGTGGTTCGTGCGCACCCTGCGGCGGCTGTCCATCGGTCAGAACATCCGCGACGTCGGCCCCGACAGTCACCAGGTGAAGGCCGGTACCCCCACCATGGGCGGGCTGCTCATCCTCTTCGCCCTGATGACCTCCACCCTGCTGTGGGCCAACCTGGAGAATTTCTACGTCTGGCTGGTGCTCCTCACCACCGCCGCCTTCGGCGCCATCGGCTTTGCCGACGACTGGCTCAAGGTGCGCAACCGGCGCAATCTGGGCCTGACGGCGCGGACCAAATTCCTCCTCCAAGCGCTGGCGGCGGGAGCTGCCGGAGTCTGCTTGCTGATGTGGGCGCCGGACGATCCCCTGCGGGCCACCCTCACCTTCCCGTTCTTCAAGAACATCATGCTCTATCTGGGCGCGTTCTACGTGCCGTTCATGATGTTGGTGCTGGTGGGCTGCTCCAACGCCGTCAACCTCACCGACGGCCTCGACGGGTTGGCCACCGGCGCCACCCTCATCGCCGCCAGCACCTACGCCATCCTGACCTATGTGGCAGGCCATCGCCTGGTGGCGGAGTACCTCCAGGTGGCCTATGTGGCGGGCCTCGGCGAAGTGGCCATCTTCTGCGCCGCCTTGAGCGGGGCGAGCCTGGGCTTCCTGTGGTTCAACGCCCACCCGGCGGAAGTCTTCATGGGGGACGTGGGCTCGCTGTCCATCGGCGCCGCCATCGGCAGCGTCGCCGTCCTCGCCAAGCAGGAGCTCCTGCTGGTGGTGGTGGGCGGCCTCTTCGTCATGGAGGCCCTGTCGGTAATTCTGCAGGTGACCTCGTTCAAACTCACCGGACGGCGCATCTTCCGCATGGCGCCGCTCCATCACCATTTCGAGCTCGCCGGCTGGGCGGAACCGAAGATCATCGTGCGCTTCTGGATTCTGGCGCTGATCTTCGGCCTCATGGGCCTGGCCACGCTCAAACTGCGCTGACCCACGAATCGGAGAACCATTCCTTCATGAGCTCCCCCACCCCCGCTCTCCAACCCGTCCGCGGCGAAGACCTCCATCGCCGCTGGGGCGGCCCGCGCCCGTGGCGCCGGGTGCTGGTCTACGGCCTCGGCCTGTCCGGGCGTTCGGCGGCGCGGCTGCTGCTGGCCAGCGGGCTGGCGGTGGTGGCGGTGGACCGTCGGCAGGCGCCAGAGCTGGAGCTCGGCGAGCTGGCGGAGGCGGATGGCTTCCAGCTCCTACCAGGCGGCGAAGAGGGGGCCCTGCCAAAAGACCTCGACGCCGTAGTGCTGAGCCCCGGCGTGCCGGCGGACCGGCCGTTGCTCGCCGCCGCCCGCCAGGGGAAGCTGCCGGTGATCTCCGAGGCGGAGCTGGCCCTGGCGTGGATCCGCGGGCCGGTTTTGGCCATCACCGGCACCAACGGCAAGAGCACCACCACCGAGCTCGCCGGCGCCATGCTGCGCGCCGCGGGGCTGGAGGTCGAGGTGTGCGGCAATATCGGCGCGCCGGTGACGGAGCGGGTGCTGGCCGGTGCTCACCGCGCCTTCGTGGTGGAGCTGTCGAGCTTCCAGCTGGAGTCCATGCCCACCCTGCGGCCGCGGGCGGCGGCGCTCCTCAATCTAGCCCCGGACCATCTGGACCGCTATCCCGACCTGGCCGCTTACGGCGCCGCCAAAGCGCAGATTTTCGCCCACCAGGAGCCCGGCGACTGGGCGGTGGTCAACGGCGACGATCCCCAGGTGCTCGCCCTGGTGCACGATCTCAAAGCCCGGCGGCGCTCCTTCTCCCGCCGCGAGGCGGTGCAGGACGGCTGCCGCCTGGAAGGGGAGGACGTGGTGGAGCACAGCCCCGGTGCCGAGCCCCGGCTGCTCTTCTCCCGCGATCAGCTGCCCCTGGCCGGCGCCCACAATCTGGAGAACGCCATGGCCGCGGCGCTGCTGGCCCGTGCCCTGGACGCCCAGCCGGAACATCTCCAGGCGGCCCTGGGAGAGTTCCGGGGCCTGCCTCACCGCATGCAGCGGGTGGCGGAGATCGCCGGCGTCACCTACTTCGACGACTCCAAGGGCACCAACGTCGCCGCCGCGGTGAAATCCCTCGAAGGCCTCCCCGACGGCCGGGTGCACCTGATCCTCGGCGGCCGCCACAAAGGCGACGACCTGGCACCTCTGGCTCGCCTGGCAGCGGTCAAAGCACAGCGGGTCTACCTCATCGGCGAAGCGGCGGAGGAAATGTCCACCGCCCTCGGCAGCGCTGTTGCCCAGGAGCACTCCGGCACTCTCGAAGCGGCGGTCTCCTCCGCCGCCCGGCGAGCCCGCTCCGGCGACGTAGTGCTGCTCTCCCCGGCCTGCGCCAGCTTCGACCAATTCACCAGCTTCGCCCACCGCGGACAACGCTTCCAGGAATTGGTGCAGAAGCTAGAGCAGGATCTCGAAGGAGGGCAGCATGGCTAAGAAGCTCGCCTTCGACAAGATCCTCTTCACCGCCATTGTCAGCCTGGTGGGCTTCGGCCTGCTGATGGTCTACTCCGCTAGCGCCGCCGTCGCCCGGGACTCCGCCGGGGTGATCAATCCCTTCCTGGTCAAGCAGACCTTGGCCGCCGCCGTCGGCCTGGTAGCCATGGGCATCACCATGCACATGGACTACCAGCAGCTGCGGCGGCCGGTGGTGATCTACGGCTTGTTGATCGGGCTGATGGTGCTTCTATGCCTGGTGCTCTTCTCGGCGCCGGTAAACAACGCCCGCCGCTGGTTCCACCTCGGCGGCGTCTCGCTCCAGCCCTCGGAGCTCGCCAAGCTGGCGGTGATCCCCTTCCTCGCCTACCAGATCGACCGCAAGTGGGAGCGCATCAACCACCCCCACTTCCTGATCCCCTGCGCCGCGGTGCTGGGCATGGTGGCGGGGCTGATCCTGCTGCAGCCGGACCTGGGCACGGCAGTGCTGCTCGTGGGCACCGCCGCGGTGACGGTCTTCCTCGCCGGCCTCGCCTGGCGCTACGTGGTGGGCATGGTGCTGGCGGGGATCCCCCTGGTCTATCTGCTGGTGATCATCGCCCCCTACCGCGCCCAACGCCTGACCACCTTCCTGGATCCCGACAAGGATCCTCTGGGCAGCGGCTTCCAGGTGCTGCAAAGTCTCATCGCCGTGGGCTCCGGCGGGATCACCGGCCTGGGTCTGGGGCAGAGTCTGCAAAAGCTCTACTTCCTGCCCCACCCCCACTCCGACTTCGTCTTCGCCATCATCTGCGAGGAGCTGGGGATGATCGGCGCCGTGCTGGTGCTGGTGGCCTTCGGCGTCCTGCTGTGGCGCGGCGGCGTCGCCGGCCTCGAGGCGCCGGATCGCTTTGGCACCTTCCTGGCCTGGGGCGTCACCGCCCTCATCGGCCTCCAGGCCTTCTTCCACATCAGCGTTTCGTTGGCGCTCCTGCCCACCAAGGGCATCCCGTTGCCGTTCATCTCCTACGGCGGATCCTCCCTGGTCAGCACCATGGCTGCCTGCGGGGTTCTGCTCAACGTTTCCCAACATGGATGATGCGATGGCCCGCGCCCATGTTTCCCCGACCCTCCACGTGCTGCTCGCCGGCGGTGGCACCGGCGGTCACGTCTTTCCCGCCCTCACGGTGGCGGAAGAGCTGCGCTCCCGGGGGCATCAGGTGAGCTTCGCCGGAGCACCCCACGGTCTGGAAGCCCGGCTGGTGCCGGCCCACGGAGTGGATTTCCATCCGCTGCCGGCGCGGCCTGTGGTGGGGCAGGGCCTGTGGGGCAAGGCGCGGGCAGCGGCAACGCTGGCGACCTCGGCGCTGCGCGGCCGGGCTCTGTGCCGGCGGCTGGGCGCCGACGTGGTCCTGGGCACCGGCGGCTACGCCTCGGCGCCGGCGGTGCTGGGAGCGCGGCTGGCGGGTCGGCCGGTGATGCTTCTGGAGCCCAACGCCCACGCCGGCGTCGCCAACCGCATGCTCTCCCGCTGGTCGTCGGAAGCGGCGGTAGCCTACGCCCGAACGGTGCCGGAGCTGCGCTGCCCGGCCCGAGTCACCGGCGCCCCGGTGCGCAGCCGCTTCTTCAAGCTGGCTCCCATGGCCGATCCCCGAGAAGCACCCGCCGGCCTCGAGGTGCTGATTCTCGGCGGCAGCCAGGGGTCGGCGCAGCTGAATCGGGCGGTACCCCGGGCGCTGGCGCGCATCGCACCCGCCCTCGGGAAGCTCTCCGTCGGGAAGGTGAGAGTGCTGCACCAATGCGGCGCCGCCCACGCCGCCGCCACCGAAGAAGCCTATCGCCGCGCTCTGACCGAGACGGGAAGCGAGGTCGACACCGAACAGCCGCCGACCATCGAGGTCACTCCCTTCCTGGAAGACGTCGCCGGCGCCATGGAGCGCGCCCACCTGCTGATCTCCCGAGCCGGCGCCATGACCCTGGCGGAGATCTGCGCCGCCGGCCGGCCATCGGTGTTGATTCCCCTGGCGGCGGCCCTGGCGCACCAGATGGACAACGCCCGAACCCTGGAGAGTGCCGGCGCCGCCCGGGTGCTGGACGGCGCCACCCTCGACGACGAAGTGCTGGCCGAAACTCTGCTGGGGCTGCTGGCGGATCCCGACCAGCTGATGACCATGGCCAGCGCCGCCCGTTCCCTGGCGCGGCCGGAAGCTTCCTCCGACATCGCCGACCGGCTGGAAGCGCTGGCAGGCCTCCAAGGCTCGGCGAGCCACGAAGGTCCGGGGGAAGCATCATGACCATGATGTTCCAACGCTTCTCCGGCCTCTCCCGAGTGCATTTCGTCGGCATCGGCGGCGCCGGCATGTCGAGCATCGCCGAGGTGCTGCTGGAGTACGACTTCACGGTCACCGGCTCGGACCAGGCGGACAACGAGACCACCCAGCGCCTGAGCCGGCTGGGCATCGACGTGCGTCACGGCCACGACCCCGAGCACGTGGAGGGCGCCGACCTGGTGGTCGTGTCCTCGGCGATTCCGGCGGACAATCCGGAGCTTATGGAAGCCCGCCGCCAGGGCATCACCGTGGTCGGCCGGGCGGAGATGCTCGGGGAGCTGATGCGGCTCAAGTACGGCATCGCTGTCGCTGGCACCCACGGCAAGACCACCACCACCTCCCTCATCGGCACTCTGCTGACGGAAACCGGCCTCGACCCGACGGTGATCGTCGGCGGACGACTGCGGGTCACCGGCACCGGCGCCCGGCTGGGGCGCAGCGACCTGATGGTGGCGGAGGCGGACGAATACGACCGCAGCTTCCTGCGCCTCTCCCCCATCGTGGCGGTGATCACCTCCATCGACAGTGACCACCTGGACACCTACCGCGACCTGGCGGAGATCGAGGAAGCCTTCATCACCTTCGCCCGCCGGGTGCCCTTCTTCGGCCGCGTGGTGCTGTGCCTGGACGACCCCAACATCCAGCGCATCCTCCCGCGGCTGGCGGACCGGCGCGTGCTGACCTACGGCCTGACGCCCCAGGCGGACCTGTCGGCTGCTGAGCTCGAAAGCCTGCCCTGGGGCACCCGCTTCAAGGTGGTGGATTCCGAGGCCGGCGAGCTGGGAACTTTAGAAGTCCCCATCCCCGGTCAGCACAACGTCGCCAACGCCCTGGCGGCGGTGGCGGTGGCGCGCAGCGTCGGTCTGGAGCAGCCGGAACTGGCCCGCGCCCTGGCCTCCTTCGGCGGCGTCCACCGTCGCTTCGAGCAGGTGGGCAGCTGGCACGGCGCGCGGGTGGTGGACGATTATGCCCACCATCCCACGGAAGTGGCGGCGGCCCTCAAGGCAGCGCGGCAGGTGAGCGGCAGCGGCCGGGTCATCGCGATCTTCCAGCCCCATCTCTACAGCCGCACCGCAGCCCTGGCGGAGGACTTCGGCCGCGCTCTGCTGGCGGCGGACCGGGTGCTGGTCACCGACGTCTACGGCTCCCGGGAAGAGCCGGTGGAGGGCGTCACCGGCGAGCTGGTGGTTTCCGCCGCCCGCCGTAGCGGCCATCGCCAGGTAGAGCATTGCCCGACCTGGCAGGAAGCGCCGGAGCGGCTGGCCCAGACGGTGCAGGAGGGAGACCTGGTGATCACCCTGGGCGCCGGCGACGTCTATCGCCTGGCGGCGCAGCTGGCCGAGGCCCCCACCCCGGAGGTCCCGGCATGAGCCGCGCACTGAAAGCAGAGGCCATGCTGGATCCCGCCACCGGGCCGGATCTGGAGGCTCGGGAGCTGGACAACCCCGAGGGCCCTCGGACCACCGCGCGGCCCCGGCCGGTACCTCAACAGCGCCCCGTACCGCAAAGACCGTGGCGCCCGGCCACCGCCGGCCATCCCCATCGGGTTCCGGGGCCGTCGTCCTTCGACGACAACATCGTGCCCCGATTCCGCCGTCGCCGCGCCCCGGCCCACAATCGCCACCGCTGGCGCCGCACGTGGCGGGTGCTCCGCAGCCTGCTGCTCCTGGCGTGGTCCGTCGGCCTACCCATGGCCCTGGTGGCCTGGCTGTTCACCGCCCCCCAGCTCTCCTTCCGCCAGCTCGAGGTCCATCCCTCCCCGCGGGTGCAAGAAGCCTGGGTCGCGCAGCAGCTGGCCACCCTGCGCGGCCGCAACCTGCTGATGCTGCCTCTGGAAGAGGTCCGCAGCCGACTCCTCGAGCACCCCTGGGTGGCCGGAGCGGCGGTACAAAAGCGTCTGCCGGACGGCCTCGAGATCGAGCTGGTGGAGCATCAGCCGGCGGCGCTGCTGGAGCTGGGGGAGCAGGCGCTCCTGGTCAACCCCCGGGGGGAGATCATTGCCCCGCTGGGCCCCGAGGAGGACGCCGGCGAGCTGCTGCGGCTGCGGAGCACCTGGCATGGCGCGGACACCGGCGAGACGCCGGCAGGTCCGAGCGCCCCGGAAGATTGGGGCACCCCGGCGGATTGGCGCCGGGCCCTGGCGGTGGCGGCTGAATTCGACCGCGTTCCCGGTGCCTGGAAAGGCCGCCTGGAAGCGGTGGAAGTCCTCGGAGACGACGACTTCCGTCTGTACGCAACGAAGCTGCCCTTCCCGCTGGTGGTGCGGGCGGGCAGCTTGGAGGAGAAGGTCGGCTACCTGGCCCGACTGCTGCCGGAGATTCGGCAGCGGTACGGCAAGGTGCGGGCCGTCGATCTGCGCTTCGCGCGGAGAATTGTCTTGCAACCCGAGAAGGGCCAGGCCGCCGCGGCGGCTGCCCCGACTCCGAGCAGAGGGTGAGGCGAATGGCCAAACCGCAGAACTACCTGGTAGGAATCGACATCGGCTCGTCGAAGATCGGCGTGCTCATCGGCCTGTGCGACGAGCAGGGCCAGATCGAGGTCGTGGGCAAGGGCGATGCCCCCAACCGCGGCACTCGCAAGGGCAACATCGTCAACGTCGAAGCGACCGTCGACGCCCTCAAGCAGGCGAGTGAGGAAGCCGAGGTGATGGCGGGGGTGGAGATTTCCCGCGCCTACGTCGGGGTCGCCGGGGCGGATATTCGCAGCATCAACTGCCGCGGCATGGTCTCCGTCAAACGCAAAGACCGGGAGATCACCCGCGAGGACATCCAGCGGGTGCTGGACGCGGCGCAGAACGCGGCGCTGCCCTCGGATCGGGAGATCCTCCACGCCATTCCCCAGGAGTTCCTGGTGGACGAGCAGGGCGGCATCTCCGAGCCCTTGGGCATGCTCGGCAGCCGGCTGGAAGTGATGCTGCACCTGGTCACCGGCAACGTCACCCGCTCCAAGACCCTGCTGACCTGCGTCAACCGCGCCGGCATCGAGGTAGCGGAGATGGTCTTCGAGCCTCTGGCCACCGCCGAGACGGTGCTCACCGAGGACGAGCGGGAGCTGGGGGTGCTGTTGCTGGACATCGGCGGCGGCACCACCGAGTACTCCCTCTTCGTCGACGGCGAGGTCCAGCACAGCGGCGTGCTGCCGGTGGCGGCGGGCCACTTCACCAACGACCTGGCGATGGTGCTGCGCACGCCCTTCGCCGAAGCCGAACGGCTGAAGGTGCGGGAGGGCTGCTGCCTGGCCCACATGGTGAGCGACGACGAGGGCATCTCGGTGCCGACGGTGGCCGGCGGCACCACCCGGGTGGTGCCCCGCCGGGAGCTCTGCGACATTCTGCAGCCGCGGGCGGAAGAGCTCTTCACCTTGCTCCAGGACGAAATGCTGCGCCACGGCTTCGAGGAGCCGCCGCGGGCCGGGGTGGTGCTCACCGGCGGCGGCGCCAAGCTCGACGGCCTGCTGGAGATGGCGGAGCAGATCTTCAACACCGGAGTGCGCTACGGCCTGCCGCGGGGCCTGGGCGGGCTGGTGGACGTGATCAACAGCCCGCGCTGGTGCACCGCCTCCGGCCTGCTGCGCTGGGGCCATACCGCGGAGCAGAATCAGAATCGCAAACGCCGCCGCAGTCACTTCAGCGTACGCAGCGTCATGGGCAGCCTGCGCGGCATGTTCGAGGACCTTCTCTAACCAGTTTTACGGAACTAGCGAGCGTGGATCGCCAAGCTCCAACGTTTTGCAGGAATAACCCAAAGGGGGAACGCCATGATTCTTTTCGACGAACAGGAAGAGCCGGAAGTCGCTCCCGCACCTCCTCAGGAGGCTACCCGGAGCGACGTGGTGCCGGCTCGCATCCAGGTCATCGGCGTCGGCGGTGGCGGCGGTAACGCCGTCAACCGGATGATCGCCGCGGATCTCGGTGGTATCGAGTTCATCGCCGCCAACACCGATCTCCAGGCGCTGAATAAGTGCCAGGCGCCGACCAAGCTGCAGATCGGCCAGCTCCTGACCAAGGGGCTGGGGGCCGGCTCGGATCCGGAAATGGGCCGCAAGGCGGCGCTGGAGGATACGGAGCAGATCCTCTCTCTGCTGGACGGCTCCGACATGATCTTCATCACCGCCGGCCTGGGCGGCGGCACCGGCACCGGCGCCGCCCCCATCATCGCTTCCCTGGCGTCGGAGATCGGCGCCTTGACGGTGGCGGTGGTGACCAAGCCCTTCACCTTCGAAGGCCGGCGGCGCCAGCAGCTGGCGGAGAAGGGCATCGAGGAGCTGCGCTCGGCGGTGGACACGCTGATCACCATTCCCAACGAGCGGCTGCTGAGCTTCGTCGACCGCGGCACGCCGCTGTCCGAGGCGTTCCGCATCGCCGACGACGTGCTGCGCCAGGCGGTGCAGGGCATCAGCGACCTGATCACCGTGCCCGGTGAAATCAACGTCGACTTCGCCGACGTGCGCACCATCATGACCGGCATGGGCATGGCCCTCATGGGCACCGGCATCGCCAAGGGCGAGAACCGCGCCGTCGAGGCGGCCCAGCGGGCCATCTCCTCGCCGCTGCTGGAGGAAACCTCCATCCAGGGCGCCCAGGGAGTGCTGATCAACATCTCCGGTGGCCGCGACCTGACCCTCCACGAGGTGGCGGAGGCGGCGGACATCATCTCCGAGGCGGTGGATCCGGACGCCAACATCATCTCCGGCATGGTGCTGGACGACGGCCTCGAGGAGGCCATGAAGGTCACCGTCATCGCCACCGGCTTCGAGATCAGCGACCGGCCCCACCGCTCGGCGCCGCGCTCCGAGCCGGTGATCACCCGGCGCCAGGAAACCGCCCCGCCGCCGGCGGTGGAGGAGCCCGAAGCGGAACCGGTGGAAGAGCCGGTGGAGGACGAGATGCCTTTCTACCGCAAGGTCATCGCCCACAACCAAGCCGATGATCCCGGCGGCTACGGACCCAACTGGTCCAACGTCGACGATTACGACATTCCGACGGTGCTGCGCAAGCAGATGGACTGACCGGCAGCGCCCGCCTCGGGGTCAGGGTGGAAGAGGCGGCGCCCGCCGGCAAGACTGCAACGACGAGCGGGGATCGGACGACGCGAATCCGCCGGCCGAGATCCGCCGAGCGTTATCAGCCGCCGGGCGGGCTGCTAAGATGAGCCGCCTATGAGCCACGGGAAATCCATCCAGGTCGTGCTCGCCGACGACGAGCGCCCGGTGCGCATCCTTCTGGAGCGCGACCTACCCGATGCCGGCCGCATGATCGTGGCGGTGAAGAGCGGTCAGGACGCCCTCGAATCCCCCCGGGAGAGCGACTACGACCAGGCGCTGCTGGACCTCAAGATCCCCTCCTTCGGCCGCCTGGAGAGCTTCCACCGCCGCGCCGACGGCGACAGCGGCGACGCGGACCTGCTGGTGCTCTCCGCCGAAGGAGCCGACGACCAGGCCTTCGACGCGGTCGACATCGAGCCCGAGGCCTACGACTTCCTCACCAAGCCCCTGCGCACCGACGACCTGCGCAAGCTCATCGAGGAGGCGGACTCGGTACGTAGCGAGGACACCGTCTCCTCCATTCTCGAACGGGTTCCCGGGTTTAGCCAGCTCAACGCCCCGGTGCTCGGCGAGAGCGCCGCCATGGTGCGGCTGTTGCAGCTGGTGGAGCGCATCGCCAGCTCCACCGCCACGGTCTTGATGCAAGGGGAGACGGGCTCCGGCAAGGGCATGGTGGCGCGGCTCATCCACGAGCTCAGCTCGCGGCGGGAAGCGCGCTTCGTCGCGATCAATTGCAGCGCCTTCCAGGACCACCTGCTGGAGAGCGAGCTCTTCGGTCACGAGAAGGGGGCTTTCACCGGCGCCGTCGCCACCAAGAAGGGCCTCTTCGAGGTCGCCGACCAGGGCACTCTCTTCCTCGATGAGGTGGCGGAGATGACTCACGCCATGCAGGCCAAGTTGCTCCAGGTCCTGGACGCCGGCGAGCTGCGGCGGGTCGGCGGCACCTCCCCGCGCAAGGTCGACGCGCGCATCATCGCCGCCACCAACAAGGACCTGCGCAAAGAGGTCGACGCTGGCAACTTTCGCGAGGACCTGCTCTTCCGGCTCAACGTGGTGACCCTGACGGTGCCGCCCCTGCGCAAACGCAGCGAGGAGATCCCGCAGCTGGTAGACGGCTTCCTCAAGCGCTTCCAGGGCCGCGGCCTGCCCCCCAAGACCTTTTCCGAGAGCGCCCTGAGCCTGATGCAGAGCTACTCTTGGCCGGGCAACGTGCGAGAGCTGGCCAACACCATCGAGGGCCTTCTCCTGCTGGTGCCCGAAGAGATCATCCAGCCCGACGACCTGCCACAAAACATCCGCCCCTCCCTGCGCGAGAATCAGACCGGCGAGCTGGTCACCGCCCCCGTGCCCCTGGCGGAGGTGGAGCGGCTGCACATCGAGCGCACGCTGCGCTACACCGAGGGCAAGAAGGCGCCGGCGGCGCGGCTCCTGGGCATCGACGTCAAGACCCTGAGCAAGAAGATCCGCGACTACGAGATCGAGCTTCCTTCCTAGCCGCCCTGTCCTCCGGCCCGGGCCCTGGCCGACGACCGCCCTGGAGAATCTCCCGGGGGGTGGAGAATCTCCCAGGGGAGCGATTTCCGGCATCAAGGAATTCCGAGCCCTTCTCCAACCCGATTCCAGTCCCGCAAGCCCCCAGACTCAGGGCCTCCGTCACTTTTTTTGATTTTTTTCCTGGATTTCCCGAAAGCTGGCACCGCCCTTGCTTTCTTATAGGGCGCACGCACAGCAAGGGTCCTTGATCGACCCAGGGAATGGAACGACATTCTCTCCTCACGCGGGAGCCCTCCTCAAGGCTCCCGCTTTTTTTATCTCCCGCTGACGGAAAAGGACGCCGAGACGCCCCGAGGGCTGAAAGGTGGAGCCGGGTACCGTACAATACCCCCTCAGGCTGGGGCTCGGTACGACGGTCGGCGAAGGCGGCCAGGGAGATTAGCCCGCGTGGACGAACGCAATACAGGAAGCATTCTCGACGGCAAGTACGAGGTCTTGGACCGCCTTGGTAGTGGCGGTATGGGGGATATTTACCTCGTGCGCCATCTGCATCTGGAGCAGAAACGGATCCTCAAGATCCTGCGTCGAGAGCTGGCGGAGGATACTGACGCCCAGAAGCGCTTTCTGCGGGAAGCGCGGCTAGCCACCGATCTCAAACACCCCAACGTCGCCATCCTCTACGACTACGCACGGCTGGAGGACGGCCACTTTTACACCGCCTGGGAGTACATCGACGGCGAGGACGTCGGCCGCTGGCTGGCGGACAAAGGCTGCTTTCCCATCCCCCTGGCGCTCCAGCTGGGGATCCAGGCCCTGCGCGGGCTGGAAGCGATCCACACCGCCGGGGTCGTCCACCGCGACGTCAGCCCCGACAACTTGATGATCACCCGCGACCGCCGTGGCCGGCACCTGCTCAAGATCATCGACCTGGGCCTGGCCAAGGCTCTGACCCCGGACCCCAAGCTCGAGGTCACCCAGGCGGGCACCTTCATGGGCAAGCTGCGCTACTGCTCCCCCGAGCAAGCCGGAGCCCTCAAGGGCGAAGGCCTGGACCGGCGTTCGGACCTATACTCCTTCGGCCTGGTGCTCTACGAGATGATCACCGGCCAAAGCCCCTTCGATGCCGAGAACGCCCCGGGCTCCGTCTTCAAGCGCCTCACCGAGGAGCCACTGCCCATGGTCGGCCGCAACCCCGAGGTGGAGGTCCCCTCGGAGCTCGACTTGGTGGTGCGCCGCTCCTTGGCCCGGGATCGGGACGACCGCTACGGCGATGCCATCGCCTTCATCGAAGCCCTGGAGCCGCTGCTGGAAGGTTTCGGCGGCCGCCCCAACACCGCCGCCCCGGCCCCCAAGAGCGCCGAGAGCGCGACCCGGCGCTCCGGCAGCCTGATCTCGAAGCAGGAGCGCGAAGACCTCCTCGCCCAGATCGATCGGGCGGCGCGGCGCATGAAGCAGACCACCCGCATGCTGGGGGAAGCGGAAGAGGCCGCCCGCGACGGCAAGGTGGAGGAAGCTCGGCGCATCGCCCAGGAGCTCGAGGCCAGCCATCCTCGGGCCAGCGGTCTGGTAGAGCTCAAGGAGCTGCTGGCGGAGGTCGACCCGAGCCGGATTCCTCCTCCCCGGCCACCGTCTGGGCCGCCCATCCCGACGCCGCCCACCCCGACATCCGAGGCGGCGCCGCAACCGCCGGAATCGGAGAAGCTCCCGGAAGCCGAGTCGCTGCCGGACTTCGCCCCCGGGGAAGCGCCAACCGGGAAAGCGCCAACCGGGGAAGCACCAGCCGAGGAGCCGCCACCGCCCGCCGTCACCGAGGCCGCCGCCCCCAGCGAAGAGCTGCCCGAGATTCCTCTTTCGGAACCCGAGCTGACGCCCTTGGACCCTTCCGAGACCGCTCCGCTTGAAGACTCCCGGGTCCTTCAGACGGTGCAGGACGAGCCCGAGGAGGAGGACGAAGCGGAAGCAGCCCCAGAGAGCCCTGAGGAAGAAGAGCCCGCTGGCATGAGCCCCGAGGAAGCCGTCCGCGAGGCGGAAGCGATGGTCGAGCGCTATCTCAAGGAGCGCAAGACCAAGCTCGCCACCCTCGCCCTCGACGCCCTCCTGGAGCTCCAACCGGAGCATCCGCGGCGCAAGGACTTCCAGGATTGGGTGCGGCTGATCAAAGAGGAAGAGCAGCAAGGGGAGCGCGCCCAAAAGGCCCTCGAAGCCGGCCGCGAAGCCCTGGCCCAGGGCAATGTCAAGGGGGCCCGCAAACAGCTGGAGCTCGTCGCCCGCCACGATCCCACCGGCGAGCTGGCGGATCAGCTGCAGGCGGAGATCGACGAGCTGAGCACCCGCCAAAGCCAGACCGAGGAATTCGCCACCCACAGCGTGCAATTCGAAGCGGCCCTGGCCGACGGCGATGTCGACAAAGCGGACGAAATCTACCGCCAGCTGACGGACCTCGGCGTCGCCAAGGTCACCCTCACCCTGTACGAAAAGCGACTGGCCACCGAGCGCAGCCGGCAGCGGGACCTGGAGGTCGTCGAACCATTCGAACAACGCATCGATGCGCGGCTGGAAGCGGAGGATTGGAAGGGGGCCCGGGAAGTGGTGCGGGAGCTTAGCGAAGCCCTGCCGGAAAGCCCGCTGCCGGCTCAGCTGCTGGACCGCGTCGACCGTCGGGAGCAACTGGCCCAACGCCAGCGCTCGGTGATCTACGGCGCCCAGCAGGTCCAGGAGTTCATCGCCGCCGGCGAGGCCGAGAAGGCCGGCCTGGCGCTGCGCATCCTGCGCCAGATGGATCCGGAGAACCCGGATTGGATCAGCCTCGAAGAACGGGTCGCCAGCCTCCGCAGCTCTTGAATCGGGCCTCAGCGGCCCGGGGGGATTGGCCTCTCGGCGCCGGATCCTCTAAAATCCCCGCCACCCCCGCCGTCACACCCATTCCTTTTGCCCCCGAGGTATCCCAACCGTGAATCGCTCCCTGGAAGCCCTCCGTCATTACGCCTTCATGAAGCTCGCCCGCGACCTCGACTCGCGCTTCGAGTCGCTGTTGCTCACCGGCCGCATCTCCAAGTGGTACAGCGAGGTGGGCAACGAAGCCACCACCGTCGCCTGCGGCCTCGCTCTGGGACCGGGGGATGTGCTGTGCTCGTTGCACCGAGACCTGGGAGCCATCCTGTCGGTGTACCTGGACCCGGCCCGCACCTTCCCCGGCTTTGACTTCGGCGAGCCGGACCAGCGTCGAGACGATCCGGTACGCCTACTCTACCGCCTCGCCTGTCAGCTGCTGGGTCGCGCCGACGGGTTCTCCCAAGGCATCGAGCGCTCCTTCCACTACGCCTTCATGGCGCCGGAGCAGGGCATCCGCCACGTCGGGATGATCAGCCACCTGGGCTCCATGATCCCGGTGGCCGCCGGCTGTGCCTTCGGTCTCCAGCGCCAGGGCGAGCAGCGGGTGGCGATGAACTTCATCGGCGACGGCGGAACCTCCACCGGCGACTTCCACGAGGGCCTCAACATGGCGGCGGTGTGGAAGCTGCCGCTGGTGCTGGTGGTAGAGAACAACCGCTACGCCTTCTCCACCCCGGTGAGCAGCCAATACGCCTGCGAATCCCTCGCCTCCCGCGGTGCTGGCTACGGCATCCCCGGCGTGCAGGTGGACGGCAACGATCCGCTGGCGGTGGCCCAGGTCGCAGCGGAAGCGGTGGCCCGCGCCCGCGCCGGTGAGGGTCCCACCCTCATCGAGGCGATGCTCGGCCGCATGCGCGGTCATAGCGAAGGGGACGACTCCCTCAAGGTAGTGCCGGAGAACGAGCTCGAGGCCTATGTGGCGGCGGATCCGGTCCCCGGCTTCGCTCGCCGCCTGGAAGCCGCGGGCCTCCTCGATGCCACCGTGCGCGAACGGCTCGACACTCGCATCGGCGAGCTGGTGGAGGAAGCTCTGTCGGCGGCTCTCGACTCCCCGCCACCGGAATCCGCCACCGCGCGGCGCCCGATCTTCGCCCCGGTGCCGGAGTCAACCCCCGACGCACCCACCGCGGCCCCGGAGGGCCCTCCGGCCAGCGAGGAATCCCCAAGCACCGAAAGGCCCCAGAGCACCTACGTGGAAGCCGTCCATCGAGCCCTCCAGGAGGAGATGGAGCGGGACGACCGGGTGGTGCTCATGGGCCAGGACATCGGCGTCTTCGAGGGCGCCTTCCGGGTCACCCGCGGACTCTGGCAGCGCTGGCCGGACCGCGTTCTGGACACCCCCATCGCCGAGAGCGGCACCCTCGGTATCGCCGCCGGTGCGGCGCTGCTGGGCTATCGGCCGGTGGTGGAAATGCAATTCGCCGACTTCATCTCCTGCGGCTTCAACCAGCTGGTCAACGTCGCCGCCAAGCTCCACTATCGCTGGCAGCTACCCTGCCCTTTGGTGGTGCGGCTACCCTCCGGCGGCGGCGTCGGCGCCGGCCCCTTCCACTCCCAGAACCCGGAGGGCTGGTTCGCTCACGTGGCCGGCCTCAAGGTCGTCTGCCCCGCCACCGCGGAGGACGCCCT
>JAXHTF010000004.1 GCA_034211275.1 Acidobacteriota bacterium | reverse complement strand
GAGATTTTTCGCCGAATCAAGGCCGGAAAACCGCAGGCGATGCGAGTATCGGCGAGGTTTTCGAACGAAGATTCGGCGGAAAAGGGCCGCTCGCAGCGCGGCTCGACTTTCACCACGGGCTGCTAGACTCTGCCTCTGGACTGCGTCGTCCGCACCTCCCCACCCGCCAGACCTCCTCGAACCCGGACTTTGGGAGGATAGTCATCGTGAGCGCCCAACCCCCCGATTCCAAGCCTCCCGAAGAAGAACCCTCCACCAAAGAGCCCGCCACCAAGAAGCCCCCCCGCTCCCAAAAGACCCGTCTCAAACCGGTGACCCTTCTCGACCTCCAGGCCAAGAAAGGTCGCGGGCAACCCATCACCATGGTCACCGCCTACGACCTGTCCTCCGCCCGCCTGGTGGACGCCGCCGGCATCGACGTGATCCTGGTGGGGGATTCCCTGGCCATGGTGATGCTGGGAATGGAGAGCACCGTACCCCTGACCATGGACGAGCTGGTGCACCACTGCCGGGCCGTCGCCCGCGGCAGCCGCCGGGGATTCCTGGTGGGGGACATGCCCTTCCTCTCCTACCAGGTGGAGATTCCCCAGGCCCTGCGCAACGCCGGCCGGCTGCTCAAAGAGGGTGGCATGGGAGCGGTGAAGCTGGAAGGCGGCCGGGTGATGGCGCCGACGGTGCGGGCACTGGTGGAGCGCGGCATCCCGGTGATGGGGCACATCGGCCTCACCCCCCAGAGCATCTCTCAGCTGGGCGGCTATCGGGTGCAGGGGAAAACCGCCGAGTCCGCCCGCGGGCTGCTGGAGGATGCTCTAGCCCTGGAAGCGGCGGGCTGCTTCTCGCTGGTCCTGGAGTCGGTTCCAGCACCGGTGGCGGAGGTCATCAGCCGGCGCCTGAGGATCCCCACCATCGGCATCGGCGCCGGCGTCGGCTGCGACGGCCAGGTGCTCGTCTACCACGACATGCTGGGCCTCTTCGACGACTTCCAGCCCCGCTTCGTCAAACGCTACGCGGAGGTAGGCGAAGAGATCCACCGAGCCCTCAGCGAGTATCGGCAGGACGTGGAAGAAAGGCGCTTCCCCAGCGAAGAGCACACCTATCCCATGGATGAGGAGGAGCTTCGGGAGTTCCTCCGCAGCGTCGGTGAGTGACGCCCGGCCATCCCTGCCGCGGTCGGTAGCGGTGGTCGGCACCGGCGCCCTGGCCTGCCTCTTCGGCGGCCACCTCCAGCCCCACGTCCCGGTGACCCTGGTAGGCACCTGGCGGGAACAGCTGCAGCGCCTGCAGCGCGACGGCGTCGTCCTCGAGGAGCTCGACGGTACCCGCCACAGCTATCCCGTAGGGGTGGCGGACGATCCCGCCGCCGTGGCCCCGGCGGATCTGGTGCTGGTCCTGGTCAAGAGCCCCGCAACCCACCGCGCCGCGGCCTGGGCGCGCATCCTCCTAGGCCCCGAGCTGCCAACAGAGGAACCGACGGCGAACGGTGCCGGAGGATTGGCCCTGTCCCTGCAGAACGGATGGGGCAATCTGGAGCTGCTGGAGGGAGCCGTGGGCGCCCGGCGAGCGGCGGTGGGCACCACCGAGCACGGGGCCCGATTCATCGCCCCGGGGGTGGTTCGCCACGCCGGCGCCGGCACTACCGCCCTCGCCCGCCGTCCCGCCACCGCCGGGAAGCTGGAAGCGGCGGCGCGGCTGTTGGAGCAGGCCGGCTTCGAGCCCACCCTCACCGACGACGGCGTCAGCCTGCTGTGGGGCAAGCTGGTGGTGAACGCCGCCATCAACCCCCTCACCGCCCTGCTGGACGTGCCCAACGGCTTCCTGGTGCAGGATCCCCGGGCCCGGCGGCTCCTCGACCGGGCCGCCGCCGAGGCCGCCGCGGTGGCGCGGGCTGCGGGGGCCCGGCTCCCCTTCTTGAAGCCTCCCAACGCCTCCCTCGACACCGCCGGAGAAAGGGCTGCAGAAGTCTGCCGGCGCACCGCCGCCAACCTCTCCTCCATGCTCCAGGACCACCGCCGGGGAGCCGTCACGGAGGTCGATACCATCACCGGGGCGGTGGTCCGGGAAGGCCGGCGACGGGGCGTCGCCACTCCCTTCAACGCCCTGCTCTGGAGCCTGCTCGGCGGACCCCCGGTGGACGACGAGAACCAGCGCGCGGGTTCCGAGCTGCCGGAGCCGGCGATGCTTCGGGATCTACTCGCCGCCCGATCCCATCCTCGAGGAGCTTGACCATGCACATCGCCCGCACCGTCGAAGAGCTGCGAGCGCTCCGGCGCCGTCACGAGGGAGACTCCTGGGGCCTGGTCCCCACCATGGGATTTCTTCACCAAGGTCACCTGGAGCTCGTCCATCGGGCTCGGCGGGAGAATCAGCGGGTGGCGGCGAGCATCTTCGTCAATCCCACCCAATTCGACCAGAGCGAAGACCTGGAGAACTATCCCCGCAACCTGGAGCGGGACCTGGAGCTACTGGAGAACGCCGGCACCGATCTCGCCTTCTGCCCGCCACCGGAGGAAGTCTACCCACCGGGCTTCCAGACCTACGTCACCGTCGAGGAGGCCTCGCAGCCGCTGGAGGGGCAATCCCGCTCCGGTCACTTCCGCGGCGTAGCCACCGTGGTCGCCAAGCTCTTCTGCCTGATCCGCCCCACCCGCGCCTACTTCGGCCAAAAGGACGCTCAACAATGCGTGGTGATCCAGCGCATGGCGCAGGATCTGGGCTTCGATCTGGAGGTGGTGATTTGTCCGACGGTGCGCGAGGCAGACGGCCTCGCCATGAGCTCCCGCAACGCCCGCCTGAGCCCGGAGCAGCGACGCTCCGCCCCGGTCCTCTACCGCGCCCTGCGGGCCGCCGCCGAAGCCTTGGCCAACGGCGAGGGCAGCGGCGAGGTCTTGCGCCGGCGGATGACCGAGATCATCGACGCGGAGCCCCTCGCCCGCATCGACTATGTTAGCGTCGCCAACCCCGCTTCCTTGGCTGAGTGCGACCGGATCGGAACCGAGGTCCTCCTCTCCTTAGCGGTGTTTTACGGTACGATTCGCCTGATTGACAATCTTCTGCTCGAAGCACCCTTTGGCCCCATCGCCGGGGCCGCCGGCGTCGCTCATCGAGTCGAGAAGGACTGAAATGCTATGCGTTGGATTTATCGTTCAAAGATTCACAAGGCCGTTGTCACCGGAGCCGATATCGACTACATCGGCAGCATCACCATCGACTCCGAGCTGGTGGAAAAGGTCGGGCTGTGGGAAGGAGAGAAGGTCTTGGTGGTGAGCAACACCTCCGGTGCCCGCCTCGAGACCTACGTCATCCTGGGCCCCGCCGGCTCCGGCATGGTGGAGATGAACGGCGCCGCCGCCCGCATGATCCGAGCCGGTGAAGAGATCATCATCATCGGCTTCGAGCTCACCGACAAACCCATCGAGCCCACCGCGATCCTGGTGGACGACCAGAACCGCTTCGTCCGCTTCCTCCACCGGCCCGGCGACGGCACTCCCGTCACGGACTGAACGCTCCTCCACGCCCCCTCCAATCCCCTCCTCGAGGAGGAAAAGTCCTTGACTCCCAGGAGATCCCAGATATACTCACATTGCAATTCGGGAATAAAAGCTCGAAGCTACCCGATGCAGTTCTGAACGGATTCCGATAGCCAACGCTTCGAGCTTCGGGCGGTCTCGCCGCCCACCTCCTCCCGGCCCGGCCTGAGCCCCGGTACTCCCTTATCCCCACCCGCCGGGGCTCAGGCCAACCGGGTTCTTTCGACCCTCCCCTGAACCACTTCCCCCGCCGCCCCGTATCCCCGGGCGAGCTTCTGCCCCGCTTCCTGGGGTAGAGTCTGCATGGATTCTCAAACACCACCGGCCTCAACAACACCGCCGGTTCGCTGCCCCTCCGGCAGCCTTCCAGAAAGGGCCCCGGAAGGGCCCATAGAAAGGACAGTCCCATGATCCATCGGCTCGTTTCCCTTCGCATCCTGGGTCTCGCCGCGGCGCTGACCCTCCTCGCTCTCCCCCTTTGGACTCTGGACGCCGCCGCCGAGGGTGACAGCCTCGACGCCGAGACCCTCGTCGACCGCATGGTCGAAGCCCACGGGGGCATGGAGGCCTGGGCTACAGCCCCCACCGTCGCCTTCTCGGATCAATTCACCGCCGGCAACGGCGAGGCCGGTTCGAAAAGCCGGGTCGTGGTCGAGCAGGGATCCCGCCGGGCCTACATCGACATGCTGGGGACGGAGATGTCCATGGCCTGGGACGGCGAAAAGGCCTGGGGAATCAACTGGGAGAGCCCCTACCCGCCGCGCTTCCTGGCGCTGCTCAACTACTACTTCGTCAATCTCCCCTGGCTGGCCAAGGACCCCGGCGTCAACCTCGGCGAACCCGGTACCGCCAAGCTCTGGGACGACCCCACCGAGTACCACACGGTGAAGATGACCTACGATCCCGGGGTCGGGGACACTCCGGACGATTACTACGTTCTGTACATCCACCCGGAGACCTACGAGCTGGCGGCCAACGAGTACATCGTGACGTACCAGGCGCTGCTCCCGGAGGGGCAGGAGCACACCGAGCCCCACGTCCTGGTCTACGACCAATGGACCATGGTCAACGGCCTGAAAGTTCCCACCGCCTACACCATTTACCTGCTGGATCACACCGTCTACGCCGAGAGCAAGATCTGGGATTGGTCCTTCGGCGAGGCCTTCGACACCTCGCGCATGGAGATGCCGGCCGACGCCGTGGTGGATACCACCCAGCCCTGACGGCTACCCCCTCGCCGGAATAGACCGATGCCCCGGAGCGTCCATCGCTCCGGGGCATCGTATTGTGGAGCCCCTCCACCGCCCCCGGGGAGTGCTCCGCATCCCGAAGAATGCCGAGGTCGGGAAGACTTCCCGCTTCAGCTTCCTCCGAGATTCTTTGCGGCGGCGCCCGCCCTAAGGATCGCCCCCTGGGGCTTCCTCGTCCGCGGGCTCCATGTTGCCGTGGTTCATGTTGCCGTGGTTCATGTTGCCGTGGTTCGTGTTGCCGTGATCCGTCTCGCCGTGATTCATAGCGCCGTGATCCGAGGCCGGACGGACTCCCCACACCGGGCCGTCCAGCTCTCCACCCTGGGTCAGCCGGGCGATCCACACCACGAAGCGGTCGGTGGCCTCGCGGACGTAGAAGCGGTCCTCCTCGTCCTTCCAATCGATGTAGAACTGCTCCGTGTGGTGGTGATCGGTGATCTGGGGTAAGACTCCATAGCCCTCCAGTTCCCCCTCCGGCGAGAAGATCTCGGCGCCGAACATCACTTCCATCGAGTCCTTGCCGGCGGTCAGCACGGTGAAGTGCACCACCCGGCCGTCCGTCAGCTCGAAGATGCCGCGGCTCTGATTGCGGATGCGGGCCGCCCGCTTGCCGCTCTCGTTGGTGATCTGCACGTTGAAGTAATTGTGCTGGGCCTCCGCATCGACCTCCACCAACGGCGGATCTTGAGCCACATAGCCGTCCCAGGTCTCGGCGTGGCGCCACTCGCCGTCCTGCTGGCGATAGACGTGGATCTCCCCGCGGTAGAGCCCCGGCGCGTAGAGGATGGAACCGTCCCGCCGCTGCCAGATGTGACCGGGCCAGATCTGCGAGTAAGCGTCGTTGAGGAAATGGTCCACCGGCCCGAAGTCCTCCACCGTCGCCAGGACTCCTTGCCGCTCCTGCAGGTCCTGGTCGTAGAGATGAACGAAGTACTCGCTCTGGGGCCAGGGAGTTCCGTCTCGGCGCTCCTTGGGCAACCGGTAGACGAAGGCGAACCGCCCGTCTTGAAGCTGTTGAATGGACCGCGGCCAGAGCATGGTCTCGAGGTCCATGGGATGCTCGAAGAGCAGCTCACCGGTCTTGCTGAGCACCGTCAGCTGCCGGTCGTTGCCGTCAGCGACGATAACCCGGTCCTCGCGGTCGATGTGGAAGGCCTCGATGCGCATGAAACGCCCCGGCTCTCGTCCGCGGCCGCCGAGCTCCCGCAGCAGAGCTCCGGAGCGATCGTAAACCTTGATCTTGACGGACGCCTGGTCCGCAACATAGATATTGCCCTCGGAGTCCACTCGCACTCCCGTCGGCCGTCCCAAAAGCCCCTTCTCACCGTCTTCGGTCTCTCCTAGCAGACCTTCCACTTCCATGCGCAGCGCGAGGCGGCGTTCGGGCTCTTCGATCTCCGAGAGAGGCTCGTTGCCGAAGCCCGAATCTCCGCCGGCTGGATGGCCACAGCCGGCGAGCAGGAAGAGCCCGAGCACTGAGATACCGAGCACTGAGATACCGAGCAGCCACGAGGTCAGCGAACGAGACGAAGGGAAGAAATCGGCCATGATCCTCTCCGATAAGCTGTGGATGAGAAGGCTCAAGGGACCGGCCCCCCCGAAACCCGAAGAACCGGCGAAACCGGCGGAATCGGGCTCCGAAGAGGCCGCAGGGAGTTAGGTCACTAATTCGAGAAGCAGGGCCCGCCCAGCGGCGTGCACTGCGGCAGACAGCCGTGGCCACCGCTGGTCACGGTACAGTCCTCATAGCCGAACCCGGACTGACCACAGAGGTCGTAGGACACACACATCCAGCACGGTCCGCCCCAGGCCTCCGCTTCTTCGGCCTGGAACATGCCGAGGGCGAGCACCAGGACGAAGCCAGCCAGGACCAAACGGGCCGTACGGTTTTGCAGAATCCTCCGAAGCATCAATGCCTCCTTTCTAGAGGTTGACGAGAGTCTCGGTGCGCTGCCGGTGGAACGCTTCCACCATGCGCCCGAGGATTTCCTGCTTGTGCTCGATCGGAGTGATCGAGCTCGGCAGAAGCGTTCGATAGAAAAGGGTGTCGGTGTGGGTATCGATGAAGACCAGCTGCTGGAGGACGATGCCTTTGGGGTGCTTCCCCAAGAGCTGCACCAGGCCGCCGGGATAGCCGTAGGCGCCGGCCAACGGAAGGGCCGAGGTGCCGAGGAAACGCCGCGCCAACGCCTCGTCATGCTCGAAGACCAGCGCCACCGGTTCCAGGGGCACCCCGGCCAGATCGAGGTCGTCGAGCATGGCCAGGTAGTCCGACATCTCGGAGATACAGGGATCGCAAACTTTGGCGGTGACCACGAAAAGGGCCAGGAGTCGATCTCCGGAGGTCTCCGGAGGCGGGCCTTCAAAGGTGAAATTCTCGGCGGAGAGGATCGTCTCGGGCTCGACCGGCGTGCTCTGGGCCAAATCGACGGGAGGCAATTGAGGGCGGTTGAGACGCTTGACACCGGTGGCGATGAGTAGTCCCACCGCCGCCAAGATCATCAAACCAGCCAGCCAATCCTGCCAACGGAGCTTCATCGTTGTACCTCCAGGGCCGGCGCGGAGCGCCGATGCAAAGGGCGCAGAAATCCTCTAGAAGCGGGCAGGCTCCTCGGCTCAGGATAGGCCCTGCTCTACGCCACGCACAGATAGAAAAACTACCGACAGCGAAAACACGCAAAAACTACTCTTTGGTACGAAGCAGAGAGCGGGAGGTTGCAGGCGGACCGATCAGGCAGGACGGAAGATCGGTGACAGGGGAAGCCCGCGGCGGTGCCGGCGTCTTAGTGGAAATCCTTGCGGAGAGAGGTCCGCTGCACCGGCACCAGGACTTCGAGAGGGTCCCCCTGTGGCGGTACCGAGAAGCCCGGGGACTCCATCAGCGAAGAATGGATTTCGCTCAGCGATGCTGGTCCGAAGGGACCTCCGGCGACGCCGGTGAACCAGCGGGATGGGCGGGGTGGTGTACCCCGCTCTCCGTTACCACCGCCGCCATGGGCACGTCGTGGGGCTCCACCGGCAGCTGGTCCATCAGCTGACAGTCGTAGGCCAGGCCGATGGCCGGGAAGGGGCGGGCGTGGAGAAAGCGGTCGAAATAGCCGGCGCCGTAGCCCAGGCGGTAGCCGTCGGCGTCAAAGCCGAGACCGAGGATCAGCGCGACGTCCAGACCGTCGTCGAGGTCTTCCGGCGCCAGCGCCGCGGTGCCCCCGGCCTCGAGGGCCAGGGGTTGGCGCAGACCGAAGGAGAGGGTGCGCAGAGGTGAGGGATAGGGATGAACGTAGATCTGCGGATCACCGCGCTCGACCCGCGGCACGAATAGCTCCCGGCCCTGGGCCAGCAGCTGGTCCACCAGCGGCCAGGTGTCCACCTCCAACCCGAAGGAGAGGCAGGTGAAGACGCGGCGGGCGGAGGCCAGCTGCGGCAGGGCGAGCACGTGCTCCATCACCCGCTCTCCCCGCCGGCGCCGCTGCTCCGGAGTCAAAGCCTCCAGCCGCTGTCGCAGGTCCTGACGCAGGCGCTGCTTGCGCTCCGCTGGCGAGGCTTCCGGACTCGCTGGCGAGGCTTCAGGCTTCGCGGGCCTGTCTTCGGGCTTTGCGGGCGGCGCCCCGTCAGGGCTCATTTCGGTGGCAAGGAAGCAGCGAAGTCCACCCCCCGCTGCACCCAGTCCTCCAGCTCTTCATCGTCCTCAATGCCCTCGGCGGCGACATAGACGAATCCGCGCAGAGGTTGACCGGTAAAGTCCATTTTGCGGGCGTGGGGATGATTCAACGCCGCTTCGTAGGCTTCCGCTCCCACCCGCACCATGATCTCGTCCCCCACCACTCCGCAGCACATATTGCCGCCGAGCAGAAAGGCGAGACCGCCGAACATCTTCTTTTCCCGAATATCCTGCCGTTCCTGGAGCGCTTCCCGCAAACGCTGGGCTACTCCCGGGTCATAGGCCATGCTCTTCTCCCGGCTACCGTATTCCTCGGGCCGCCATGCTTCGACCCCTCGTGTTTCGATTTGTCGCCGGCGGAACTCCCGCTCTTCGGAAAGTCCCGCTTCGAGAACCCGCGCTTCGAGAACAGGATATCGCGCCTCGCCGCCGGTGCGCAGTCGCCCGGGGCAGGGCGGTCGCCGCATGCCGGCCAAACCCTCCCCTCGAGGACGAGGCTCGCACGACGCGCCCCCTGGGAAGAGCTTCTTGGGAGCGGTCAGTCGGAGGTGTCTTGGGAAGCTTCGGGATTCGGTGCCGGCCCCTTGGCGGGAGTCTCGAAGACTCCTTCCGGCTCCCAGGGGAAGTCGCGGAAGTAGCGCTCGGTGGAGACCAGGGGGGAGAGCCGCTCCGCTTCCGGGTCGTAGTCCCAGCTCACCCGATCGAGCAAATCTCCCAGGGCGGCAGGCTTGGAATCCCGCTCACTCATCGTCGGCTCCGGGGGCGGACCGGACGCCCAGCGCCTGGAGCAATAGGTCGTCCGTCGAGCCCTCCACCGGATCGAAGAGCCGCTCCAGGCGTCGCTCGGTGCCCACCAGGAAGCGGCACGGAGCTTCGGCGGATTGACTGCAGGTGATCTCCCGCGCCACCAGATGGCGACCCGCGACGTAGGAGAGGAAGCCTGCGTGGAGTCCCGCGAGAATCGCGCAGCGGAAACCCTCGCGCTCCGAGAGCATGGAGGCGAAGGGACTTTGGTGATGGGTGACCAGCAGCAGGCCGCGGTCCCGATAGCCCAGGTGAACATCGAAGCGTCCCAGCCCCATATTGCCGATGGAGCCGGACAGACTCTCCAGAGCCACCTGCAGCTCGACCTCCCGGAGAGTGCGCAGATGCTCCCGCTGAACGAAGCTCTCCACCCGTAGGGCGTGAAGCTGACCCCATCGGGCCCCCAGCCGATGCTGCGCCGCCTGCCGCTCCTCCGGTGACGAGCCCTCGAAGGTGGCCTCCAACGCCACCCAGAAATCCTGACGGGTGGCCACCACCGGCTGCCCCTCGGAGTCTGCGAGGCGGCCCCGGCTGATGTCCTGCTCCAGCACCGCCGAGTGGGGCAACCCCAGGTCCCGCACCCGGTTGACGGTCATGATGATCTCTTGTTCTAGGGGAGAGCGAACGAAGGCGATGCGCACCTGCTGGCTGCCGTGGCGGAAGTCGAACTCGAAATCGAACTCCAGCGTCGGCTCCTCGTTCTCGCCCTCGACGAAGCTGCGGAAGCGTCCCTCGAACTCCTGCACCTGAGTGCACGGAGCCACCTCCCGGAAGAAATTCTTGCCCAAGACCTCCTGCGGATCCTTGCGCGCCAGATCGGCCTCGTAGCGGTTGTATTTGCGAATCGTACCGTCGACGCCCAGGGCGACATAGCCAAAGGGCAGGCTGTCGATGTCGGCGGCGCTCAGGTGGCTTAGCTCTTCGTTCATCCCTCGCTCTCCTCACTGGCCGCCGGCAATCCCAGAGCGGCGTAAAAGCCTAGACTTTCCAAATCGTCGTGCACTGCCCCGGTCACCGATTTCAGCCGCTGCAGGTCGAAGCGTCCGGGCAACCCATGCTCCAAGCGCTCGAAGAGACGGCGAAGCCACAGCGCCACGGCGAGAACCAATGCCTCCGTCTCGGGCAGGTCCTCCCGCTCCTCGACCACCACCCGACCTTTCGACCGGACCTGGAAGCGCTCCAGCACCGGATGCTCCTCGGCCAATTCCTCCCGAACCGACTCCAACCGGCGTTCCAGCAGCTTGCCCTCGACATAATCCGAGGCATAGGACGCAGCCACGTTGAGCAGGGTTAGACCACGGTGCAAGGCCAGTAGCTCCCGCGGCGGCGGTGGCGGCGGATCCGGCAGCGCCGCATGGGGTGGAGCCTCGGCCTGACGTCTCGCTTCGTCCTTGCGCCGCATCGCCTCCATGAGCAAAAAGGAGGTGCGCTCACCGATGGTCTCCGGCACCGAGATCGAGCTGAAGCTCGCCTCGAACAGCCCGCGCTCCCAAAGGGCGAGGGAGTAGAAGGCCTCCCTCCCCCTCAAACCCTCGCCGGTACCGGCGTGCACCACCTGACCTTCCCGAAACCACAGCGTCCCGGTGAGCGGCCCGTTGGTGAAGGTCAGAACACCGGTTTTGTGATTGACCTCCAGCGTCTGCACCAGGTCGGCGAAACCCAGCTGATCGAGAGAGCCGGTGAGGGGGCGCTGCTCCGGCTGCGCATCCAAGGCTGCGAGCAGACTCTGTTCGACGTCCTGGTCATCGAAGGGGGGAAGAACCCAGTGGCTGATTCCCAAGCTCAGGGCCCGGCGCCGCGCTTCTTCGCCCTTCTCCCCATCCGACGCCAGCATCACCACCGGCAAAGTCTCCGTCAGCGGGTTGGCCCGCAGATACTCCAACAGCCCGGCTCGCTCCGACCGCCGGCCATCGAGCTCCGTGACCAGGACGTCCGGCATCGAGAACGCGCCTTCCTTCATCCGGTCGAGGGCCGACGCGCTGGAGGAATCGGACACCACCATCAAACCGGCTCGCGAGATGGACCCGCAGATCTTCTGGAGTGTCTTTAAATCCTGATGTACGACTAGGGCGACCCGGCTGCTCATATTCCTTCCTTCCGCGAAGAATTTATGCCGATGAACTGGATGTCAACACGGATCGTCCAGGTATTGACCAGTATTTGTCCATATGCATAGGCGAAAAACGAAGCAGAGCGGGCGACACCCTCGACACCATCACTCTCGACAACGGAGTGACCCTCGAATACGCCGAGACCGGACGCGGCCTGGGCAAGGGGGTGATCTTCCTCCACGGCTATACCGACTCCTGGTTCTCATTCAGCCAGGTCCTCGCCGAGCTTCCCCGCGGCTGCCACGGCTTGGCCCTGACCCAGCGCTTCCACGGCGATCTCGGCTTCCTGCCCTGACCTTCTCCCTTCTCTCTTCTCCCTTCGCAGGCCCATCGATTCGAATCGCCTAATCCGAGTCTCCCGGGCGCATACCGCGAACCGGATATCAATTTGACCGCAAGTGTACACATGGCTATAGTCCTCTCGTCTGTTCAATATTTTCCGGGAGGCTTTCACATGTTCAAACGATTACCGCTCTGCGTAGCCCTGCTCGCAATTTGGCTACTCAGCCCCACTGCCCTTTGGGCGATGAAGCCCGACGACGCGGGCTTCGCCCAGTTTCGTGGCGCGTCCTTTCCGGTGACCGAGGAAACCGAAGAAGTCACCATCGTGGTCAAGCGCCAACGTGGCAATACCGGCGCGGTCAGCGTCGACTACGCCACCACCGCCGGCAGCGCCGAAGCCGGCGTCGACTACGAAGAAACCACCGGCACCCTCAACTGGGACGATGGCGACCGTAGCGACAAGAGCTTCACCGTCGTCATCTTCGACGACGACCTGGACGAAGGCCTCGAGACCTTCGGCATCGAGCTCTCCAACCCCACCGGGAATCTGGAGATCGGCGCCGTCAGCCGCACCGTAGTGCGCATCCGGCCCAGCGACCGCTCCGACGACGGCGGGGACGACCCGGACGATCCCGATGATCCCGACGATCCGGCCAGCACCATCAAGCTCACCGCCGTCGCCTTCCCGGCCTTCGAAAGCTCCGGTGAGGCGATCTTCGAGGTCGAGCGCGAAGGCACCGCCGGCGACGTCACGGTGGACTTCTCCACCATGGACGGCAGCGCCATCGCCGGAGACGACTACATCACCACCGCCGGCACCCTCAGCTGGGCCGATGGCGAGGAAGGGATCCAGACCGTCGCTGTGCCGCTGGTGGACGATACCGAGCCGGAAGACCTGGAGACCATCAGCGTCCTGCTCACCAACGCCACCGGCGACGCCACCCTCGGCGCCCGGGATGTCGCATCCATCGTCATCGTCGACGACGACGGCGGCGGGGACGGCGCCTGCGTGCCCGACGGCCAAACCCTCTGCCTCCTCGACGGCCGCTTCCAGATCGTCGGCAGCTGGGAGGACAAGGACGGCAACACCGGCCCCTTCAACGTCATCCCCGCCTCCGACGGCTCCGGCCTGATCTGGTTCTTCGATGATTCCAACATCGAGCTCTTGATCAAGGTGCTCAACGGTTGCCCGGTAAACGGTCACTTCTGGGTCTTCTTCTCCGCCACCACCAACCTGGGCTTCACCATGGAAGTCACGGATCTGGACACCGGCGAGGTCAACACCTACGACAACCCCGTCGGCAACATTCCGCTGGCGGTGACCGACACCAAGGCCTTCGACTCCTGTCCCTGAACGGCTAGGAGCGAACGCTAGGGGCTTCAAGCCCCCTCGAAGCCCCTAGCTTCGGCCCCCTCATCCTCCCGAGCGCCTCGCGCGGGTGGGTGAGGGGTTTTTTGCTATGGGTATCTATCCGATAAGGGACAGCTGCAAGTTTAGATCCTGGTAGGATTTACCGGACGACGCTTCGAATCGAGCTTGCCGGATCATCAACCCGGAACCGCGTCGCGAGACCTGCGAGGAGTACCCCGTGAGCCCAGCTTTCCAGCGCCAACGGAACGAGCAACGCCCATCTGTTGCCCGCATCGAATACCTCCGAGTGGAGAACTACCGCGCCCTCAAGCTGGTCGAGCTCAAAGACCTGACGCCCCTCACCGTGCTCCTGGGCCCCAACGGCAGCGGCAAATCTACCGTCTTCGATGTCTTCGCCTTCCTCTCCGAGTGCTTCGAGAGCGGACTGCGTCGAGCCTGGGACCGCCGGGGCCGCGCCAAGGAGCTCAAGACCCGGGGAAGCCAGGGGCCCGTGGTCATCGAGCTCAAGTACCGTGAGACCCGCAAGACCCCCCTGATCACCTACCACCTGGCGGTGGACGAGCGGGATGGAGCTCCGGTGGTGCTGGAAGAATGGCTCCAGTGGCGGCGAGGCCAACATGGCAAGCCATTCCGCTTTCTGGACTACAAGGAAGGTCAGGGTCGAGCTATCAGCGGGGACAGTCCCGATGAGAAAGCGGAGCGCAAGGAGATCCCCCTCAAATCCTCCGACCTCATCGCAGTCAACGCCCTAGGTCAGTTCGCGGAGCATCCACGGGTCGTGGCTCTACGAGATTTCATCACCGGCTGGTACGTCTCCTATTTTTCCGTGGAAGACACACGCCAGCAGCCGGACGCGGGCCCCCAGGAGCGGCTCTCCCGCACCGGGGACAACCTGGCCAACGTCATCCAATACCTGGCCGAGCTGCACGAAGACCGGCTGCAAGAGATCTTCCAGGTGCTGCGGCGACGGATTCCCCGCATCGAGAAGGTCGTGGCCGACGCCATGCCCGACGGCCGGCTCCTGCTCCAGATCAAGGACGCCCCCTTCGACAATCCAATCCTTGCGCGCTTCGCCTCCGACGGCACCCTCAAGATGCTCGCCTACCTGGTTCTGCTCTACGACCCCAACCTGCCGCCCTTCGTCGGCATCGAGGAGCCCGAGAACTTCCTTCACCCGCGCCTCCTGCCGGAGCTCGCGGAGGAGTGCCGAAAGGCCGCCGGGCGTGGGCAAGTGCTGGTCACCACCCACTCACCCTATTTTCTCGGCCCCCTCCGGCCCAAGGAGGTCAGGGTGCTGTACCGAGACGAGCAAGGCTACACCCAGGCCGTCCGCACCTCCGAGATTCAAGGCATCCCACAGTTCATCGAAACCGGCGCCGATCTGGGCCACCTCTGGATGGAGGGGTACTTCGGCCTCGGTGATCCGCTGGTGAGCTCCGGAGATCCGACTCGTCCCAGGATCTCGCAACGTTGAGCCCCGTCTCCCACCTGGAATTCCTGGTCGAGGATCTGTCCATGGAGGCGTTCCTCCAGGCCTCACTGCCGCGGCTGCTACCCGACTGTGTCACTTTCGAAGCGCATCGATTCCAAGGCAAGCACGACCTGCTGCGCAAGCTGCCGGCCCGCCTGAGCGGATACAGCCGCTGGCTGCCACCGAACTGGCGCATCGTGGTCTTGGTGGACCGGGATGCGGAGGACTGCCGGAAATTGAAAGGGCGGATTGAAGCGATCTTTCGCCGAGCCAGCCTGACGAGCCGCAGCAGCCGCCCGGAAGCCGGAAGCTGGCAGGTCGTCAGCCGGCTGGCTATCGAGGAATTGGAGGCCTGGTACTTCGGGGACTGGAACGCCGTCCGCCGCTGCTTTCCGAAGGCCTCTCCCACGGTTCCCCGAGGTGCCAAGTACCGGCAGCCGGATGGTATTTCCGGTGGTACCTGGGAAGCTCTAGAGCGCCTCCTTCAGCAGAAGGGCTACTTTCCCAGCGGTCTCAACAAGATCGAAGCGGCCCGCGCAATCGGCGGCGAGATCGACTGGTCGGAAAATCGTTCTCCCAGCTGTCGCCTATTTCGCGACACTCTGCTCGAAGCCGTCACCGGCTAATCCCCCACGATCCGACACCCGCCATGGCGGATTGCGGCGGTTTTCGCCGCCGTGGAAGAGGCAGATGCGGTGGCCGTCGGGGTCCAGGAGGTGGGCCTCCCGCCACAGCCAGCGCTGATCCACCGGTTGGCTCTCGAAGATCAGTCCGGCGGCTTCCAGGCGAGCCACCTCGGCGTCGACGTCAGCGCATTCGAAGTAGACGGTCAGGCCCTCGCTGGGCTGGGCGTCGTCGACGTGGTGCAGGGAGAAGGTCGAGCCGCCGTCGGGACACTCGAAACGAGCGTAGCGCGGCACCGAGTCGACGATGAGGCGCAGGCCCAGGGTGCGGTAGAACGCCACGGAGCGTTCCAGGTCGCTGGCGGGGAGGGTGATTTGATTGAGATCCATGATCGCTCCAAAGAAGGTGTCGGGAGATCCAGCGAAGAATCAGGGTTCAGGAAAGGGCTCCGGCGCCGATCCAGCGCAGCAGGCTACCGAGCACCGGACGGCCGTCCCACAGGCCGTCGAAGGGAGGCCGCTGCATCGAGCCGGCGACACAGAGCCGCGGTGCCCAGGCAGGCGCCCCAGAAGATGCCCCAAAAGATGCCAGAGCGGCGGCGAAGGAATCGAGGTCGGGCTGCCTCGTCGCCAGGCCAAGGCATTTGACCTGCCGACCGGCGGGGGCCAGCCGCCGCGCCACCGCTGGAAAGCCATCGCAGGGCAGAACGGCGATGTTGCGCCACCCCGGGCCGGAAAGAGGCTCTCCGGACGGCAGCCAGGCGACCCCGTGGCCCGGCCCTTCCCACAGCTCGCCGGTGGCCGCCACCACTCCCCGCCATTGCATCTGCTGGGCGGCGACGTCCGGCGGCAAGGGCCCCCGAGGCAGCTCCTCCTCCCGGCGCTTTAGAGCTGCGTGAAGGGCCTTGGCGAAGCCCCGGCCGGCGGCCTCGGGTCCCTCGACCCATAGCAGCTGGGGCGACAGACAACCCCGCTGGTCATAAGCGGCGACGTCGAGGGCGAAGGCTTCCGCCGCCAGAGCCAGCAGCTCCTCCGAAGCGGCTGTCTCAGCATCGACAAAACCGGCCCCGAAGCCGTGACCGTGCTCTACCAGCTGCAGAGCAGCAGGGCTGGCGGCCCGCACCGCCTGCACCGTCTCGTCACTTCCGTAGACCACCAGGACGTCGCAGGCGGCCATCAGGGCTGCCTCCAGGGACGCGTCCCCCCCGGCGAAGGTGACCACCGCCGCAGCCCGGCCCAGTCGAGAATCCACCTGCTCCAAGGCCTCCACCAACAAGCGCGGGAAGAGGTCATCCCGGGAGGAAGCCTTGCACAGCACCGGCGAGCCCGCCAGCAGCGCCAGCAGGATCACCTGCAGCGAGGCCACGAAGACATTGCCGGCGAGGATGGCGCCGGTGCACCGCGGCGCAACGGGCACCAGCCCCGGCCGCGGCGGGTGAGCCTCCCGCCACAGCTGTTCCAAGAGCTCGGCATCGATCTCCCCCAGCGCCGCCTCCAGCGCCCACTCCACCATCTGCGGTGACAGACCGGTGCTGGCGGGGAGCTCCTGCCGGGCCCGGCGTCCCAGAGCGGAAGCGGGATCCCGCAGGATCGCCACCGCCGAAGCCAGCGCCGCGGCCCGCTCCGACACCGTCCAAGCCATCAGCGGTCCCCGCGCCTTTCCCAAAGCTCGGGCGTGCTCCCCGATGGCTGCGACGGATGGGGCCTTGGCACCGGAGAGCTGATGGCCAGCGGTCACGAAGAGGGCTCCTGCGATGCCCCGGCGGACGCCAGTCCGGATCTCCCCAGCGCCTCTTGAGCCGCCAACGAGCAGCCCCGGGGCACCGCACCGGCGGCGCGGCCCAGGATCTCCAAGCCATCCTCCCCAACCCGGCGGCCCCGGTCCGAGGTCTGAATCGCCCAGGCGGTGTCTAGATTGGCGGCGTCGTCGATGCGCACCAACCCTTCGCCGCCCTCCGGGACCTCCGCCAGCGTCTCTCCATGCACCAGCGCCGTGCGCACCCAGCCGGGAGCCAAGAGCCGCCGGGGACCCACCGGCCGCCCCAGCCAGGCGTCCCGCAGGGTCGATTCATAGAGTTGGGAGGAGAGCTCGGTCATGCCGTACTCAGCGACGATCCAGGGTTCGCCGAGACCGTAGCGGCGAGACAGCAGCCGGCGCATCTCCGCCGCCTCGATCTCCCGGGAGCGGCCCTTGTAGCCGCCGGTCTGCATCAGGCGGCTGCCGGCGGGAAGGCGCCACCGGCGCTCGGCGAAGGCGTCCTCGGCGTGGACGAAGGCGAAGGAGGTCCCCAGCAGCGCCAACGGCCGCCCGGAGCTCTCCGCAGCGTTCAGCAGCTGTTCCAGTCGCGGGATCCACAGCTCCCCGCCGCTCCACACCCAGGCGCTGTCGCCGGCACCAAACCACTCGGCGAAGCGCGCCAGCATGTAGGCGAGGGAGGAATCCGGCGCCTCGTCCTCGTGGGGAGCCAAAATGGCCAAGGTCAGGGGCTCGTCGTCGGGAAAGAGCATGTGCGCCGCCCAGGCCCGCGCCGCGGCATCGTAGAGCCCGAGGTCCGAGAGCGAGGCGGCTCCCCGGGCACCGGAGGTGGTGCCGCTGGTGCGGAAGGTGCGCAAGTCCGCCGCCGGCGGGTGCGCCGCCACCCGAGCGAAGCGGAAGACGTCGGTGGGCACCGCCGGCAAGCCGGAAGGATCTTCCACCGCCACCGGAAGCGCCGCCGGATCTGGCGCCGCGGCGGCGAGGAGTCGGCGGTAGGGCTCGACCCGCGTGGCCTGCCAGCGGGCGATATCCACCAGTACGGCGTCCCGGGCTGCGTCGTCCCGGCTGCCATCCGCCAGCCGGTCGATGAGCGCGAGGATGCGCCGGCGCAGGCCCGGCCGCGCCTCGGCGTCCGTTGCCGCTACCCTCTGCGCATCCATCGACTCTCCTGGGCTCTCTTCCGTGCTCACGTCGTTCCTCGGTGTTCGAAGGTCCTGCACAACCGACGACTCCCGGCGATGCTAGCAGTCGGGGATGTTTCTCGAATCACCCTCGAGGATGAAAGTAGCTCGTTGTGGTCGGGGGTATTCTCAGGGCAGCAGTTGCTGTCGCCCCTCCGGGGCTTGGGAATCCTTGGGATCGCATACCCGGGGCTTGCGCCCCGGGCTAGATGCCTCCGCCCCTCCGGGGCTCTGCTGTGCCGCCGGGGCTCTGCTGTGCCTCCGGGGCTCTGCTTTGCCGCCGGGGCTCTGCTGTGCCTCCGGGACTCTGCTGTGCCGCCGGGGCTCTGCTGTGGCGAGGAAGATCCGCTGTCCTCTCCTACCGCGTTCGCCGTTGCTACGACCACCCCGTCATTCCCGCGAAGGCGGGAATCCACGCGGTGCTGCAACGGCAAGGCATCTTCACGGCACAGAGGGCCCGTTCAGGAAGCTACAAGGCGGATAGTCAGCTATCACTCCTCCTCAAGGCGTGGACTCCTGCCTTCGCAGGAGTGACGAGGAGGTGGAGGAGTCGTCGTTGCAGGTAGTGGGCATAGCAGCCGGCGGGTATTTTCAGGGCAGGCCGAGAATTGAGCCAGGGCGGGGATCCATGGGATGATCCCTGCTTGTCCCTCGGCCTCCGCGGCGTTGGGGCGCTGCCGAAACGACGAGCCCATCATGAGCACTTACCAGGTCAACGAAATCTTCTACAGCCTCCAAGGGGAGGGCGTGCGGGCGGGCACGGCGAATCTCTTCCTGCGATTCTCCAAATGCAATCTGCGCTGCAAGCGGGAAACCCACGGTTTCGACTGCGACACGGAGTTCGAATCCGGGCGGCGCATAAGCCTCGAGGAGATCCTCGAGGAAATGCGCCAGCTCTCCCAGGACTGCCGGTGGGTCGTTCTCACCGGCGGCGAACCGGCGCTGCAGGTGGATCGGGAGCTCATCGACGGACTCCACGGCGCCGGATACCAGCTGGCCATCGAGACCAACGGCAGCATGGAGCTGCCGGAGGGCCTCGATTGGATCACCGTCAGCCCCAAGGTCGCCGAGCACGCCATCCGCCAGCGCCGCGCCGACGAGGTCAAATACGTGCGGGGCTACGGCCAAGAGATCGTCCACACCGTCGTGGAGGCGGATCACTACTTGATCTCTCCGGCCTTCGATGGGGAGAACCTGGATCCCCGGACGCTCCAGTGGTGCATCGAGCTGGTGAAGAACAACCCGCCTTGGCGACTTTCCGTGCAGCAGCACAAGGACTGGCGGATCCGATGAGCTCGAGGCCTTCCACGCTCCCCGGCTCCTCAGCCAACGGATTCTATCAATCCCCGGCGGATTCCCTTACCGCGGTATCATCCTGATACAGTCAACCAACACTTCGACCCTCGAGTCGGCATGAACCCATTTCGGGAGGAATCGAACTTGACCCACATCATCATGGAGCCCTGCATCGGCGTTAAAGACACCGCCTGCGTGGATGTCTGCCCGGTGGATTGCATTTACGGCAAGGACGAAGACTGGGAGATGCTTTACATTCATCCGGAAGAGTGCATCGACTGCGGCCTGTGCGTCGACGCCTGCCCGGTGGAAGCCATCGTTCCGGAGGAAGAAGTCCCGGAGAAGTGGTACGCCTTCATCGCGAAGAATTACGAGCACTTCGACCTCGAGCCTCCCGGCTGAGCCCCTCGAAGCAGGCGATCCGGGCCTGAGCCGCGGATCGAGCCATCCCGGGAGACCCTTCTCCCAGGCTCCTAGCAGTCCTTTCCCGTCCCGGCTCCTCCGGCCTCGACGCCGCCGAGGAGCCGGAGCCGCATACCCCGGAGTTTGACAGGTCTAGATCCCCACCCCGGCGCCTGCCCCAAAAGGTAGCTGCTCTCATCGTAGACTACGGTTGAGAGATGGGCTCGAACCGAGCCTTGGATCTGGTTTCTCCCCTACTCTCTCCGTCCTCGCTCGGTAGCGAGCCCTTCTCCCCTTCGAGTCGCCCCCGGCGACTGCGGTGGTGAGAAAGGAGCATGCCATGCGAGCGGATATCGCGGACCGTCCCCCCCACACCCCTACCTCCCAGGCCAGCGATCAAGAAAGTCCCCAGCCCCGGGGCCGGCACATCCGATGGTTCCGGGAATTGAGCCTCGCCGACGTGCCCCTGGTGGGAGGCAAGAACGCCTCCTTGGGGGAAATGGTGCGCGAGCTCGGTGCCCGCGGCGTGCGGGTGCCCGACGGCTTCGCCACCGTCTCTGACGCCTTTCGTCACTTTCTGGCGGCGGGGGGCCTCGATCAACGCATCCGACAGCTCCTCGACGGCCTGGACGTCCGTGACCTGGACGACCTCCGGCGCCGCGGCCGGCAGCTTCGCCACGCCGTCCTCGCCACTCCCCTGCCGGACGACCTGGAGCGGGAGCTCCTGGAGGCCTACGACGCCCTCAGCGCTGGCGTCGAAGGCGGCGTCGACGTGGCGGTGCGCTCTTCCGCCACCGCCGAGGACCTGCCCGAGGCCAGCTTCGCCGGCCAGCAGGAGACCTACCTCAACGTCCGCGGTCACGGCCCCCTCCTCGACACCTGCCGGCGCTGCTTCGCCTCCCTGTTCACCGACCGGGCCATCTCCTACCGCGCCCACCACGGCTTCGACCAGCTGGAGGTGGCGCTGTCGGTGGGAGTCCAGCGCATGGTGCGTTCGGACCTCGCCTCCTCGGGGGTGATGTTCTCCATCGACACCGAGACCGGCTTCCGGGACGCGGTGCTGATCAACAGCGCCTACGGCCTGGGGGAGAACGTGGTCCAGGGGGCGGTGAATCCCGACGAGTTCTACATCTTCAAACCCACCCTGCGGGAAGGCAAGCGGCCCATCCTCCGCCGCCATCTGGGAACCAAAGAGTTCAAGTTGGTCTATGACGAGGGCGGCAGCCGCATGACCAAGAACGTCCCGGTGGCCCCCGGGGACCGCGCCCGCTTCTCCATCGCCGACGACGAGTTGCTGACCCTGGCCCGCTGGGCGATGATCATCGAGGACCACTACAGCGCCCAGCACGGCCGCCCCACCCCCATGGACATGGAGTGGGCCAAGGACGGCCTCACCGGCGAGCTCTTCATCGTCCAGGCGCGGCCGGAGACGGTGCAATCCCAGAAGCAGACGCAAGTGCTGGAACGCTACCAGCTGCAGAGCCGGGGCAAGGTCCTGACCCGCGGCCGCGCCGTCGGCGAGCTCATCGGCAGCGGCCCGGTGCGGGTCATCGCCAACCCCTCCCAGCTCGACGAATTCCAGCGGGGAGAGGTGTTGGTCACCGACAAGACCGACCCCGATTGGGAGCCGGTGATGAAGCGCGCCGCCGCCATCGTCACCAACCGCGGCGGCCGCACCTGCCATGCCGCCATCGTCAGCCGGGAGCTGGGAGTGCCGGCCATCGTCGGCACCGAGGACGGCACCGAAGCCCTGACCACCGGCCAGATGGTGACCATCTCCTGCGCCGAAGGGGATACGGGTTACGTCTACGAGGGAGAGCTGGACTTCACCGTCGAGCGCACCGACCTCACCGGCCTGGAGCGCCCCCGCACCGAGATCCTGATGAACGTGGCCGACCCCACCGAGGCCTTCCGCCTCTCCTTCCTGCCCTGCGACGGCGTCGGTCTGGCGCGGGAGGAATTCATCATCTCCAACTCCATCCAGGTCCACCCCCAGGCGCTGCTCGACTTCGACCGGCTGGAGGACGACGCCGTGCGCCGGCAGATCCGCGAGGCCATGGCGGGCTACGACGATCCCTCCAGCTTCTTCGTCGACCGGCTGGCGGAGGGGGTGGGGACCATCGCCGCCGCCTTCTACCCGCGGCCGGTGATCGTGCGGCTGTCGGACTTCAAGACCAACGAATACGCCCACCTCATCGGCGGCGCGCCCTACGAGCCCGCCGAGGAGAACCCCATGCTCGGCTACCGCGGCGCCTCCCGCTACTACGACGAGCGCTACCGCGAAGCCTTCGGCCTCGAATGCCAGGCCCTGCGCAAGGTGCGCGAAGACTTCGGGCTGACCAACGTCAAGATCATGGTCCCCTTCTGCCGTACCCCCGAGGAGGGCCGGCGGGTGCAGGCGGAGATGGCCCGCCACGGGCTGCAGCGGGGAGAGAACGGCCTGGAGCTCTACATCATGTGCGAGATCCCCTCCAACGTGGTGTTGGCGGAGGAATTCGCCCAGGACTTCGACGGCTTCTCCATCGGCTCCAACGACCTCACCCAGCTGACCCTGGGGGTGGACCGGGACTCGGAGCTCATCGCCCACCTCTTCGACGAGCGCAACGAGGCGGTGATGCGCATGGTGGCCCAGGCCATCCGCGCCGCCAAGGCCGCCGGCCGCAAGATCGGCATCTGCGGCCAGGCCCCCAGCGATTATCCGGACTTCGCCCGCTTCCTGATCCGCGAGGGCATCGACAGCATTTCCCTCAACCCCGACGCGGTGCTCAAGACCACGTTGGAGATCCTCGACGCGGAGAAGCAGCTGGACGCTCCCGCTGAATGACGCATCCAAGGCCCATGCTAGGCTGCCCAAAAGGCGGTGCGCCATGGATCAAGACCCTCAGCTTCGGACGCTCATCGACCAGCTGCGGGACGGTGAATCCACCGAGGAGAACTTCCAGCAGCTGGTCCAGCGCTTCCGTCCTCGGCTCCAGCGCTTCTTCCTGCGCCAGGGGCTGAAGCCGGAAGAGAGCCAGGACCTCACACAGGAGACCTTTCTCCGGATCTACTCCAATATCAGCGCGTTTCGTCGTGAGGCGCGCTTCCAGAGTTGGTTGTTCAGCATCGCCACCAACGTCTTCCGCCAGTACCTGCGGCGGCGATCCGCGGCGAAGCGGAGTGGCCAGGAGATGCCCCTGGACGAGATGGAGACACCGGCGTCGCCCCGGGAACCGCCGGCGGCGGGCTTGCCCATCGGCCTCACCGGCCAGCGCCGGGACCCCGAATCCGCCCTCCTCGACGGCGAACGCACCCGCAGCCTGCTGGCGGCGGTCCAAGCGCTCCCGCAGCGGATGCGTCAATGCCTGATCCTCCGCTCGTTCCAGGAGCTCAGCTACGAGGAGATCGCGGTGACCCTGCGGCTGTCGCCGGAGACCGTCCGCTCTCACCTCTTTCAGGCTCGCCGCCGTCTGCGCGACGAGCTGAGCCGGGAATCTACCGACGCGGGCGCAACCAGTGCGGGAGGCGACCATGGATGAATCGAAGCGGCCCTTGGAATCCGAGCTCCGCCAGGCCTTGGAACGGCAAGCCCGGGACGCGTCCACCGAGCACCCGGAGCCGGAGGCGCTGGCGGCCTATCATCACGGCGAGCTGGACGAGATCCAGGAAGCTTCGATGCAGGAGCACCTGCTGTGGTGCCGCCACTGCACGGGGCTGCTGCTGGGCCTCCAGGAACTGGCCAGCGGCGAAAATTTGGAGGAATCGCAGAGCTCCGACCGGAGTGTTCCTGCCGCTCCCCCCATGGCCGCAGGCTCCACCCCCACCGCCCGGCATCCCCAACAACCGGCTCTGGGCAAGCTGCTCCCCACCCTCCTCGCCGCCTCACTACTGATCGCCGCCGGCCTGCTCTTCCAGCTCTTCCGGCTCCAGGGCAAGATCGACCATCTTTCCGAACCGCGGGTGAACGTCGCCGTCCAGGATCTCTACCTGGAGGATTCCCTCCGTGCCCCCATCGACGGGACCGGGAACACCCCGGAGGATCCGGCGCCGGAGCTTCCAGCGGACGCAGAATGGATCACCCTGATCCTCAACGCCCCGGCCCCTGGCATCTCGGAGAGCACCTTCTATGACGACCACCAGCTGGTCATCGAGGACGACGAAGGGAAGGAGATTTGGCAGCGCCGGGGACTGACCCCCAGCCCTTACAACACCTTCTCGGTAGTGCTCCACCGCAGCTTCCTCCCCCCCGGAAGCTACCGCCTGCGGGTGCTCGGGCTGGAGCAGGATCGGTGGGTGGAGATCGGCGACTTTCCTCTGCGGGTAGCGGAGCCCTGAGGCGGGCCTCGGGGCTGATCCCGAAACAGCGGTGGGACCGGCGAGAGTCCCCGCCTACAAGAGCTAGTGATAAACTAAAGGTTTACGCCCAGCTCACCCTGCTACGAGAGGAGCTTCCGTGGCGGCTGCCGCTTCCCAACGCAGGCCGATCCTCATCGGCCGCTTTTGCCTATGGCTGGGATGCGTGCTCCTCCACGCCTGTGCTCCCGCCGGCGACCCGGCCCCCGAGGCGAGCTCGGCGCCATCCCTGCCGCCGCTGCCCCGAGAAATCGAGGGGAGCTTCGCCCGAGAACAGCCCCACCGCTACCGCCTGGACCTCGAGGTCGGCCACTTCGTGCGCATCGCCGTCCAGCAGCTGGGCACCGACGTGGTGCTCCGCCTCCACGCTCCCGGCGGCGAGACGGTGGCGGATGTGGACGACCTGGACGGTGGTTGGGGGCCGGAGGAATTGGTCTGGCTAGCCTCCGAAGCGGGAAGCTACGAGCTGCGGCTGAGCCCCTGGCAGCCACCCTCGGTTCCGCAGCCGGCCTCGGAATCCGGGGAGGCGACACCGCCAATCACCGGAGAAGCCGTCACCGGAGAAGCCGCCCTCGGCCCGCCGGGTCACTATCGGCTCAGCCTCGACGGGCCACGGGCTCCGGAGCTCGAGGACCAGCTGCGCTTGCGGGCCGCCGCCGCTCTCCACCGGGGGGACGAGCTGGCAGAGGATCTCTCCACCCGCGGGGCTCGCCCTCCTCTCGCCGCCTACGCCGAGGCCGCGGAGCTCTACGGCAGCCTCGCCGACTCGCTGCGCCAATCCGTCGCCCACCTGCGCCTGGGCCGCCTCCTGGCCCGCCGCGGCGCCATGACCACGGCCCTGCGTCACTACCAACACTCCCTCGCCCTACTCCAGACCGCTGTCACCGAAGATCAGCCAAGATCCAGCCAGGCCAACCCTAGCCAACAAGCCAACCCCAGCCAACGAGCCAGTCCCAGCCAACAAGCCAGCCCCAGCCAACGAGCCAGCCTGCTCTCCTCCATGGGCCGGGCCTACCGTCTCACCGGCCAGCCGGAGCAAGCGCTGGACGCCAACCTTCAGGCCCTGGAGCTCTATCGAGAGATCGGCGACCTCCGGGGCCAGGCTCTGGCCCTCAACAACCTCGCGGTGGTCTACGACAACGGCGGCGATCTGGAACGAGCCCTGGAGCACTACGAGGCGGCGCTGGAGCTCTGGCGCCGGGTCGCCGACCCCGGGGAAGAAGCCAACACCCTGCACAACCTGGGCACCCTCTACGCCCTGGCGGGCCGTGACGCGGAAGCCGCGGACTTCCTCCACCGCGCCCTCGGCCTTCGCCGCAGCCTGGGGGATCGCCGAGGGGAGGCCGTCACCCTCACCGCCATCGGCTGGGGTCATCACCTCCAAGGAGACCACCGGCGGGCCGCTCAGGAGCTGCGGAAGGCCCTCGGGCTACGGCGGACCGTCGGAGACCGCCGCGGCGAGGCCACCACCCTCGACCGCCTGGGCACGGTGCTCGCCGCCCAGGGTGAGCTCTCCCAAGCTCTCGAAACCTACGGTGCCGCCCGAGATCTGCTGGAGGAATCGGGGGACACCTTCGGCCTCGCCAACACCCTGGCCAACCTCGGCCACCTACACCGGCAGCGGGGGCGCGCCGACCTCGCCGTCGAAAGCTTCCGCCGAGCGCTGCCGCTGCTCCGCGAGGTCGGGGATCGCCACGCCGAGGCCAGCGCCCGGGTGGGCTACGCCCGAGCCCGGCGGGACCTGGGGGAGCTCGAAGGCGCCATGGGCAGCGTCGAGGCGGCCCTGGCGCTGCTCGAATCCCATCACCACACCACCCGGCGACCAACCCTGCGCTCGGCCTTCCTCGATGTCCGCTACCCCGCCTACGAGCTGGCGGTGGACCTTTCGATGGAGCTCCACTCTCGACGCCCGAACCAGGGGTGGATGCTGAAGGCGCTGGAGACCAGCGAGCGGGCTCGGGCGCAGAATCTACTGACCTCGCTGCGGGCAGCAGCAGACACCCAGGAGGCAGTGCAGTCCCCGGATCCATCTCCAGACCTGCGCCGCCGGCGTCAGGAGCTCGGGGCCGATATCGCTGAGCTCCAGCGAGCTCCCTCGTCGCCCAAACTGACGGCGGAGGATCGGGACCGAGCCTTGCGGGAGCTGCTGCGGGAGCTCGATAAGCTGCGCGGAGAGTTCCAGCACCACCAGCCCCGCCAAGCCGCCGGCTCCGCCCGCGATGCGCTGGAAGGGCCAGCACTCGACTGGAAAGCGCTGCAACGGCAGCTGCGGGAGGAAGAGACGATGCTGCTCTACTTCGCTCTCGGGGAAGAGCGGAGCTTCTTGTGGTGGTCCACCGGTGAAGATCTCCACGCCGTCGAGCTACCGCCCCGCCGGCGCATCGAGGACGCCGCCCGCCGCCTCCACCGGCTCCTCGCCGCCAGCCATCAACGCACCGCCCGAGGCCAGGCCCGCATCGCGGCCCGGGAGCTCTCCGACCTGCTGCTGGGACCCCTCGCCTCCGAGGTGCGCTCCCGACGGCTGCTCATCGTCCCCGACGGTGCCCTGCACTATGTGCCCTTCGCCGCCCTGCCCTGGCCCCAGGGTCCTTCCGACGAGCCATTGATCACCCGCTTCGAGGTGGTTCGGGCACCGTCCCTGGCGGTGCTCTCCGCGCTCCGTTCCCAGACTGCCCAGCGTTCCCAGGCTGGCAACAGCGCCCCGGCACCGAAGCTGCTCGCGGTGGTAGGGGATCCGGTCCTCGGTCCGGACGATCCCCGCTGGGAGGGATCCGAAGCGGTAGAACCGGCTGCCGGCGCGCCCCTACCCCACCTCGAACACGCCGCCCGGGAGGCGGAGGAGATTCTCCAGCGGGTAGCTCCCGAGCAGCGGCTGGCTCTCCTCGGCCTCGACGCCACGCGGCAACAGGTCACCAGCGGCCGGCTGGCGGAATATCGCATCCTCCACTTCGCCACTCACGCCCTCCTCGACTCCCGCCGTCCCCAGCTCTCGGCGCTGCTGCTCTCTCCCAGCGGCACTGACGACGGAGGTACCGGCGACGGCCGGTTGCGCGCCCACGAGCTCTACGGTCTCTCCCTCTCCGCCGACCTGGTGGTGCTCAGCGCCTGCCGCACGGCCCTGGGGCAGGAGCTGCGGGGGGAAGGCCTGGTGGGGCTCACCGACGGATTCCTCTACGCCGGCGCCACGGGGGTGGTGGTGAGCCTGTGGCCGGTGAGCGACCGCGCCACGGCCGCGCTCATGGGGCATTTTTACACCGGCCTGCTGGACCAAGGCCTCCCCGCCGGCGAGGCGCTCCGCCATGCCCAGCTCTCCCTCCAACAAGAAGCGGCCTGGCGCGCCCCCGCCTTCTGGGCCGGCTTCGTGCTGGTCGGGGTCGGCTCCCCAGCAACGACCTTGTCGGAGAAATCCCAACCCATTCCTCACACCCTGGAGGAGGCGTCGGATCTGTACTGAAGAAGGCGCGGACCCGCCGCGCTCCCAACACCGGAGATCCAAATCACCCAAAACCGAACCAACCAAGGAGACCCCACCATGCCTCAGAACTTCCCCCCCGCCAACGACCGCTCCCTCTCCAACGACTCTGCCGACAGCCTGCGCCCGGAGGATTCTGCGGCGACCTCCTCCCTGAACCGCAGTGCCGGTGGCTCCGGCGACAGCAAGGACGAGGGCAAGGACGGCCGCGACGTTCCCAAGGCGGAATGAGCGCGCCGCCCCCCGGTCACGCTCTGGTCATCGGCATCGACCGCTATCCGGGCTTTCCGCCAGAGAACCAGCTCGACGGCTGCGTCCACGACGCCCGCCTCATGGCTCGGCTCCTCCGGCAACGCTTCGCCTTCCCCAACCCGCGCCTGCTGCTCGACGCAGCAGCGACTCGGGCGGGAATCCTCGAAGCCCTGGAGGAGCTTCTGGAAGCCACCGGCGAAGGCCACCGGGTGGTGCTGCACTTCAGCGGTCACGGATCCCAGATGCGGGATCGGGAGGGCGACGAACCCGACGGCTACGATGAGACCCTCGTCCCCTACGACAGCGGGCGAGGGTCTCATCCCAACCGTGACATCAGCGACGACGAGATCCACCACTGGCTGCTAAGCCTGACCCGGCGCACCGACGCCGTGACCCTGATCTTCGACTGCTGCCATTCCGCAACCCTCAGCCGGGATCCGCTGGGCTTCGCCGTGCGGCGGGTAGACGCAGACCACCGGCCGGTCGCCGAGCTGCCGCCGTCACCGGTGACCGCCAGCCCCAAGGCAAGGCTCGCCGGCGTCCGATCGGCCCGACCTTGCCGCAGAGGCAGTTGGGCCTCGCTGGCGGAGCTGGGAGATCGCTACACCCTCCTCTCCGCGTGCCGTGACGACGAGTCGGCCTACGAGCACCGCGACGGCAGCGAGCCCCACGGCGCCCTCACCTTCTTCCTCGGCTGCGAGCTGCAGACAGCCCCCGCCGGCTCTTCCTATCGGCAGATCTTCCAGCGCCTCGCCCCCCGCATCACCGCCCGCTACCCACTCCAACACCCCCAGCTGGAGGGCGCCCGGGATCGCCAGCTCTTCGGAGTCAACGACCTCCCCGGGCTTCCGCCCATTCAGGACCAGCAACTCCAAGCCCGCTTCTTCACCACCCTCGCTGTGGACAATCGAGACCGAAACAGCGCCCTCGCCGGCCGGGTGGAGCTGCGACTGCACCGCCGGCGGCAGGACGGCTCCTGGGAGCCCCTGGCGCTCGATGCCGGCGACGGCCCCTGCCTGCCGGAGGGCACGCGGCTGGGCATCGAGGTGCACAACCATGCGGACCAGACGATCTATCCGGCGCTCCTGGACTTTGGCCTCACCGGCCGCATCAGCGTACTGTACCCCGTGCCGGGATCCCAAGAACCGCTGCCGCCGGGGGGCGTCCTGCGCCTCGGCATGCGCCCGCAGGGAGCCGCCCTCCACCTCCAGCTCCCGCCGAGCACCCAACCTGCCGAGAGCGGGAAACCACGCCACGGTACCGAGCGGATCAAGCTCTTCGCCACCACCCAGCCGGCGGATTTCTCCTGCCTGCGCCAGCCCCCGTGGCGTTCGGCCCCGCCGTCCACCGGCTCCCCCGCCGACGCCGGCAGCTCCCTCAATTCCTCCTTCAACACCTCCTTCACTACTGGCCTCCAGCACCTGCTCCACCTCGCCGGCGACTGGGCCACCGTCACCCACTGCTTCGAGGTCCGAGAGGCTCCCGCATCGACCGAGAGCCCTCTCGCCGGCACCAAGTGCTGACCCCGAGCTGCCAAATCCTCGACAGGACCAACCATGAAGAACTCCAGCCATCCAGCCCGTCTCGTGGGCGTCGCGCTGCTCCTCCTTCTCTCAACTCTGCCACTCCCGGGAGCCTGGGCGGAGCCACCAGCGAGCTCTCCAGGCTCGACCTCGACGTCCCCGTTCCCTCATTGGGCAGCCTCGGGGCAGTGGCGGCCGATCCTCTTCGAGCCCAGCCCTGACTTCACAGCCCTCACTCCCCGACAGCAACGCGATCAGCTCTTGGATTGGACCCTGCTGGCGCTATTGAGCGACAGTGATCTCGACGCCGCAGCCCTCACCGAGATGCTCTACGATCTGCCGCCCCGGCGCTCCGGCTACCTGCGGGAGATCGCTCACTTTGAATACGGCGTCACCCGCTCCCGCTATCTAGGAGATGACCGGCTGCTGGTCCTGATCCCCGCCGGCACTTCCCCGGAGGAGCGCCGAGACCAACTGGCGGCCATCGCCGACGAGGAGCGCAAGAACCTGGGGGAGATCCCCACCACGCTGTGGGTCTTCGAGTACCGCTGGCATCAGCAGCGTGCCTCGCGGCTCCAGGTGCGCCTTGTCCAGACTCTCGCCGGCGAGGAGCTCTTCACCACCGACTCCGGCTACACGGAGCTCACAGTCGACAGCCTCGAGTCCTTGGAGGGCCTGCTCGAATCCATCGACGACGTGACCTATGCCCGCCTCGGCGAGGGCGACCGGATCCTCGTGGGCGGCCGGCGCGTTCTCGGCTCCTCCTACCGCGGCCTGGGCGTCGAGGAGGTGGCCACCCTGTGGCAGGCTGAGAAGAAGCTCCAACCGGCCCTCACCGAGCTCGAAGCCTTCCAAGAAAAATGGGCGGAGACCCGCTACACCGGGGAGGACGAAAAGCTCCGCCTGGAGGTGCGCCGCGACCTGGAATGGTCTGTTCTCCAACGCCGCCTGGCAGCGCTCCAGGGAAGCTCCCACGACGGGCTGGTCCAGGGCATCGGCTTCTCGCTGGATTGGTCACCCAAATATCCGGAGCTGCTCGAGCTCTTCCGCGAGAATATGGCGCCCCGGCTGGGCAGGGCGGCGAAGCTCCGAGCCTCCTCGGCGGCCCGGCAAAGCCTCGACCACGAGTCCTCCTTCGCTCTCGACCCAGGGCCCATCGAGCTCACCGCGGACGTTCTCCAACGCATCGACACCGAGCTCTCCCGGGAAGAGCACGAAACCTATCTCGCCCTCGCCTACCACTTTACCCAGGAGCCCCGGTGGCAGCGGACCGGCCTCTTCATGCAGCAGGCCTTCAGCCAAAACCAGTTCCAGCTCGCCCGCTACGACGGAGACCTGCAGGGCACGGAAGTGGGCATGGTGCTCTTCTACACCGACCTCCTGGCCAAGCTCTATGCTCTCGACTTCGCCTGCCAGACACCCCGAGCAGAGATTCCGGGCTTCATCCCCCTGACCTACGTCCGGCAGTCGCCGGTCTTTGACGAAGAGCTGCGCCGTCACAGCTCCACTCGCCTGTGGTTCGGTCCCCTGGACGAGGGATTCCAGCCCCTGGAAGACAACGCCCTGGCCTTCGGTCGCCGCGGCACCCGGGTCTACGCCGCCTCCTCCAACAACTTGCGCCCCGGTGAAGAGAGCGACCCCAACGCCCGGTCCGCCGCTTTCCTCGGCTGGTGGAACGACCACTACGACGAGGTGGCCCGCCACGAGCCCGAATACCAACGGCTGGACCAGATCATGAAGTGGAGCACCCTTCTCTCTTGGCTGCGATCCCGGGAGGCTTCCGGCAGCCTCGATTTCCTGGCCCGCCATCCCGTGCAGCGAGACCTGTGGTTCCCCCGGTGGGTACAGGAGCAACCCGAGCTGCGCTTCCAGCAGTGGCAGGAGATCGGCTTCGAGGAGCGCGGCTACCGGGGCCAGCGCACCGAAGCCCTGCCGCTGCTCTCCTCAGAGCGCTTTGCTGATTGCGGCGACGCCAAAACCGGCGAGCCCGTGACTGGCGAACCCGTGAGCGTCGTCACCGGCGGCGTCTCCCTGGCCAAAGCCAGACTCTTCACCACCCGCCGCGCCCTGCGCGCCGCGGACCTCGAAGCCACTCCCTTCCTGCGCGGCGCCATCGACCTCGAGACGCTGGAACGCACCAGCGACGGGCTGCACCTGCGCACCCTCGCCGGTGCCGAGCACACCTTCGCAAAGATGACCTCCACCACCGGCACCGTGCGCTCCAAACCACGAGCTGGCGCTCGCCTGCGTAGCGAAGCCGGGGAGCTGGCCCACGGCTCCTTCGAACGGCGGCTGCAGCGGGGCGACGGTTGGCTGGCAGTGGACGTCGGCGCCGAGGGGCTTCCCCTGGGGCGCTTCGAAGCGGGCCGCACCGCCAACGGATTCCAGGTCGGCTGGGCAGCCCGCGAGCTGGACGCCGGCCAGAGCCTGGCTCGCCGCCTGAGCCGCGCCGAAGATCTATCCCGCGCCCTGCGGAGAGACGCCGCCGTCGATTCGGCGGTGGAGCTCGAAAAAGGCGGCTTCGCCGTCCGGCTGAAGGGCACCGATGGCTGGCTTCGCCTGGTGCCCGAGACAACCCCAAGCCTCGACATCGCCTCCGGCTTTCAGGCCCGGGTGGCAGCTCCCGAAGGTGCCCAGCACACCTTGCAGCTAGCGTCCATCGAGCGGGCTCAGCTCCCTGAGCTCCTCGAGCAGGGCGAGCTTCTCCGCGCCGGCAAGGCCCTGGGACCGGACGGCGAGCTGCTCGACACGGCGCCCCCTCGTGGCCCCCCGACGGCGGTGGCGGAGCTCCCGCAGAGAGACTTCTCGACCACCCCGCAACAGCTGGAAGGGCAGCTGGAGAGCATCGACCGAGCTCTCGCCGAGGGCCGATCGGAGCACGCCCTGGAGGCCATCGACCGGCTCCTCTCCGTAGCGGGCGACCGCCCCTCCTTGAGACTGCGCCGCGGCCTCGCCCTCCTCGACCAACACCGCCTCCGCGAGGCCGCCGAGTCCGTCTCCTCCCGAGCCTGGCGCCACGACCCGGGAGTAGACAGCTTCTTCGACGAGATCAACCGCCGCATCGAGGATCCGCAGCTCAGCCCCCGGCAGCGTGACAGCGCCCGGCGCCTCGCCGAGTACGCTCACTTCAACCTCCGCCGCGCTCTCGGCACCGAGGTCTCTGAGGAGGCAGTGCTCGACGCCGCCGGGAACACCCTCCGACTCCGGATCAACATCCCTCGGGATCTCAGGGCCCAGAAACTCGATGCCGCCGAGCTCCAGGCCCTGGCGAAAGATTCCTCGCGGCAGAAGCCGGGGCTCTTCTACTTCCAAGACTCCCCCTACCTCCAAGACTCTCCCGGTCTCGCCAACCTCGACTGGGCCAGCTCCCCCGTACGAGCGCTTCACGAGATCTCTTCCGGCAGTGCCCTCGCCGACGTCTACCGCCTTCCCGCCAGCGACATCGGCCGCTACAACCCGGCTGAGATCTACGCCCCCGCCGTCTCCCCTGCTCCGCTGCGGCGAGTCGAGAGCGACGAGCCATCCGATTCTCTATGGAGCCTGGATAGCCAACTTCGCCCACCGATTCCGTCCTCAACTCCCGGCGAATGCCCCGATGCCGCCCCGGGCTGCGAGGAGAAGGACGCCCCGGCGGTGTACCTGGTCATCCCCCGGCCGGCGGCCTAGCAGGCCTTGGTCGAGCTGGACACAGCCTTCCGGCGAGCGGAAGCGCTGCGAGCCCAAGGTCGGCACCGGCGGGCGCTGGACGCGTACCGCGACCTGCTGGCGCACCGGCTGGCGGCGGTGGGCAGCGACAAGGAGCGGTTCACCAGCCTCGACCTGGTGCTGATGGAGCGGCTCGCGGAGCTGGCGGTGCTCTTCGGCGCCACCGAACCCGCCGAGGCGCTGCTCCACGGCATGGCCGAGCTCTGCCGGGACGCCGGCAACGTCTTCGGCGCCGATTGGGCCACCGCCAAGCGAATTCAGATCGTCCTCGCCGAGGGCCGGCTGCGGGACGCCGACGAGCTGCTGGGATACCTGGCTCCGACGGTAGGAGATCACCGGGAGGTGGAATTCACCGACGCCGGCCTCCGCCGCTGGGCTGCGGGCTGCCGCTTCGTCCATGCCGATCACCGCCAGGTGCTCCTGCCACTGGTGTGCCTGATCCTGGGCCAGCTGCTGGCGGCCCTGGGGCAGTACAGCGACAGCCTGATGATGCTCGATGCCGGCCTCGGGTTCATCACCGACGGCCATCCGGATCTGGCCCAACGCCTCCGCCGCCCCCTGCGCCTCGCCCGCGCCTCGGCGCTGCTCCAACAAGGAGAGCTATCCTCGGCAGCCCAAGAGCTCGAAGCGCTGGAGTCCGAGACTCTAGGAGACAAGCCGGAGCTCCGGGAGGAACCTGCCCAGGCAGTACGGCGCCGGGAGCTCGCCGCCCAGCTGGCCCTGCTCCAAGGGCGCTACGGCGTCGCTCGCCGCCGGCTCGAGGAAGTGCTCGACCTCTGCCGGCACGGCGACTTCACCGCCGCCCGCCTCACCGCTCAGCTCAACCTCGCCCGCGCCCTGGCGCTGCTCAACCACACCCACCAGGCGGAAGAGCTCCTCGCTGATCTTCCTGCCCAGGCCCGCGACCTCGGGTTTCCCGGGCTGGCGGCGCGGGCGGAGGCCCTGCTGCCCGTCGTCCGAGCCCGCCGCCAATCCCTGGTCCCCGAAGTCCGGGCCGGCAGCCTCGCCATCGCGCCGCCGGTGATCGAAAGCTGGCATCCCACCGCTCCTCCGGCGGCAGCGGCCGAGCCGGCCAAAATACAGCACGTGCCGCCCCCGGAGCTCCTCCAATCCGCCGACTTCCTCACCTGGTATGAAGACCGGGAGCTCGTCTTCCGCTGGACGCTGGCCCATGACCTGGGAACCGCCGCGGAGATGCTCCGCCAGCTGGACACCGTCTTCCGCTGCACCGATTCTTCCTTGATCCATGCCCGCCTCGACGCCGTCCACGGCCTCGTCGCCTACTATCTCGGCCACCTCGACGACGCCGAGGTCTGGCTGGAGAGGGCTCTCACGGGGCTCCGGGCAATGGGTACGCTGCCGGAGCTGTGGCAGACCCAGCGGGCTCTCAGCTGGTGTTGGGCTCGGCGGGGCCGTCCGGAGGAAGAGCAGCGGGCGCTGGCGCGGGAGAACGAGGCCCTGCTCCAGCACCTCGCCGGCTCCCTCCAAGGAGCGGACCGCGCCGTCTATCTGCTCAACAAATGGACCGCCGAGGAGGAAGCGCTGGCCCACCGCATCGACGCCCTCACCGCCCTCTGCGTCCAACCCCTCCAAGGCTCTTGGCCCCGGCGCCTTCTCGCCCGCTGGAAACGGCGCTGGCGCGAGCTCCACCGCCTCCACGAGCTCCTCGACGCCCTCGACCACCACAGCGACCTGCTGGCCCGGGAAGCGCTGGAAGGCGACGCTGCCCCTTCCAGCGACTCCAGCGACTCCAGCGAAGCGCCGCTGCATCCCGGCGAGTCGACGCAGAGCCGCACCAGGCTCTGGCGCCGCCTGCTCACCCACCCCCTCCGCACCATCACCGTGCGCTTTCTGGTGCTGCCGGATCGGGTGGTGACGATGAACCTCGGCTGGTGCCGTCTCGGCTTCGCGGTGGCGCCGGCCACCCGCATCCAGGTCCGCGAGCTGGTCGCCCGCTGGCACCGCTCCATGCTGGCCACTGCCCACACCCGCGATCTGGTCTTCGCGGGCAGCGACGCCGGTCTGGAGTCTGAAGGCTGGGATCCCGACCCGCAGGCCCCGGCGGACACCCCCGAATCCACCGCCACTGCGCTTGCCGAAACCCTCAGGCTCCCCGCTCTCCTCGACTCGCTCCCCCGGCGCACCCGCCGGCTGCGCCTGGTCCTCGACGACAGCCTCCACGGCTTCCCCTTCGCCGCCCTCCGCCACCGCGGCGCCTATCTGGTCGAGCGCTGGGCCCTCTCCACGGCCCTCTCCACAGCCCTCTCCACGGCCGTCTCCGCGGGTCCTTCTCTTGGCTTTTCGAGTGGGTTTTCCCCGGGGCTTTCTACGAATCGTTCTACCCCGCACGCCTCCGCCCCGCCGGGGAACCTCGCCGCCTCCTCCGGCAGCTCGCGGCAGCGCCCGAGGAGTCTCCGCGCCCTGCTGGTCGGCGTCTCCCGCGGCACCGCCGATCCCCCTCTCCCGCCCCTCCCCGGCGTCGCACAGGAAATCACCCTCCTCGAGCAGGATTTCCGAGCCCGCGGCTGGCCGGTCCACCAGCTCACCGACGCCCAAGCCGACCGCCGCACCGTGATCGATGCCCTAGGGCACTGCGACCTGGCCCACCTCGCCTGCCACGGCCTCTTCCGACCCGACCGCCCCGACGCCTCGGGCCTCTTCCTCATCCCCGGCGACGGCCGCAAGGCCCAGCTCCTCAGCCTCCGCGATCTCGCCCGCCTCGACCTCCGGCACCTCCGCCACATCACCCTCTCCGCCTGCTGGTCGGCGGACAATTACATCCTCCCCGGCCGCCGCATCCTCAGCCTCCCCGAAGTCCTCACCCGCGCCGGCACCACCAGCGTCCTCAGCCACCTCTGGCCCCTCGACGACACCACCGCCGTCCCCCTCATGCAACGCTTCTACCACCACCTCCGCACCCTGCCCCGGGACGAGGCGTTGCGGCGAACGCAGCTGGAATGTCTGCGGGAGCGGGAAACTGCGGATCCCTATTTCTGGGCTGGGTTGCGGCTGGGTGGGGAGGGGGGGGCGGCTTTCGGTACGGTTTAAAATGCAGTCATGACCGACAAAGAACGCCTACACAGCCTCGTAGAGAACCTCCCGGACTCGGAGGTTCATGCCGCACTTCGATTTGTGGAGTATCTCCAGCGGGAGGCTTCCGATCCCGTGTCCAAAGCGCTTCAGGAGGCTCCCTACGACGACGAACCCCTGACAGCCGAAGATCTCGCGGAGCTCAAGGCCGCCGAGCGGGATCTCCAAGAGGGCCGTGTGGTGTCTCACGATAAGGCCCGGCGTGACCTGCTCCGAGCCTCGTGACCTGGAATGACCAATAGAGCCGGGTGCGTTGCGGGCAGCTTCGAAGCTGGATCGGCCAACTCGGGAACGAATCTTCCACGGAGTTGAATCCTTCGCAGCCACCGGCCAGGGGGGACGTGAAGCGATTGAAGGGGCAGCTGGACGGTCTCTTTCGGCTCCGAATCGGCGACTGGAGAGTGCTCTTCTCCCAGGAAGGAAGCGTGTAGCGTGACGGTATTCACCTGACACTTCGGTGCAAATCCAAGGCGGTCAGCGCATCTCTAACCTGCCCTCTTAAATAGCCCCCTTATCCAGAACCCCTTTTTGCAAGCACCAAACCTATCGCGAGTCACAGGCACACCGCTATGTTTCTCAAGGCGCGTAATGCCGTACTCACCGATCTTTAGACATGAAAAGCCAAAACCCTCCAGGGCCTTCACCAACGACTCTCTGGTGAAAAAATGAATATGAGGAGTATCACGCCCAGGCAGATCCCAATAGAAGTGCTCCGTATTGGGAACCTCAACGAACAGGTAACCCGAAGGTCTCACCATCCCGCTCAAAACAGACAAGACGCCACCCAAATCAAGGACATGCTCAAGCCAATGACTAGCATGCACATAGTCAAAACGCTCATCCGTCTCAAACGGAAAATAGCTTGCAACCTTCTCAATACCTTGACGTCGATAATAATCCTCCCACTGGTCGCCCGTCTCGCAGACATGAAGGATTGGCAGCCCCCGGCACTTGCTTCTGAGCAACAGCGAAGCATAAGCTGCCCCTGCCCCAATCTCCAAGACTCTAACAATCGAATCGCAAGCCACTCTCTCCATCACAAAATCTACCTGATGAATAGCCCTCGGATTTTTCAAATACGCACTTTCACTACCTGCAGATAGTTCGATCGTAGATGACCTCTGGGACCAATACTCATCTTGGTAATACTCTCGCAGATCATCCTCCCCTGGAGGATTCGACATCTCCCCGTGCCCACAACTACCACAAATATTGACATACCCAGCAAACAGCTTCCTCCTTCCCGAAATCCTCTTCAGCCTTGCCATAAATCCCGGAATAGCAAAGTCAAAACATGAAAGAAGCTTCCTCACCAAACTCTTCACTCTCCAATCCAGCACATGCTCACCATACTTCTTCCTCAGTACTATTTCTGAGCCACAAACACAGCATTGCATCTCTCAGGCACTCGCTTTCTTATAGATCCCAACATCGCTACAACAAAACACGTCCACGACACCTGCAGCTTTGAATACACAGCAAACTGCCCGTGGCAGAAGTCCCTTCCTCAGGCTCCAGCAGCTTCCTGTAGCGGATTGCCCCAGCCCTGCGGAAGGGCCTGGAAAATCTGCCAGCAGGCGCCCAAAAGTCGGAGGAAGGCTCTCAAGGGCTTGATTGGGCTCCCAAAAGCCCTCGAAAGGGCCTCTGCCAAGGCCCGCAGGCCCCGGGGTGTTCCAGCGCCGAACGCCGCGCGCAGGACGAGTCCCAAATTGAAGGCGGCCACGTGTACGACAATCCGCTTGCGGATGTTCTCGCGCCCTCGAAGATAGATTCTTCGCAAGCCACCGGTTTCATAGCAATGAGCAGAGCTCCGTTCGACCCGCTCCGCCCGAAGCCGACCCAGGGTGCGCCCTCGGTTGCCCCGCATACGGCGTCGGTTCGCGTAGACCGCTTGCTGGAGATCAGTCCGGCCTCGCCAGCGACGGCGAGAGCGCTTGGGCTCTGCGATATAGCTCCGGATCCCCAATTTGCGATGCGAATCGATCACCGCATTGCTGTGATACCCACGGTCGGCGACCACTTCTTGCAACAGATCCTCTGTCGACAGCTCCGAGGTGTCGAGCTCTTCTTCCGGCAGATTCGTCAGGCGTTCCGACGCCTCTTCCAGCGTTTCTTCTTGGCTGCTGGTGTCGCCTCGATCAGCCGGTTGGACGGTGACAGCGACCACTGCACCCGTTTCCAGATCTACAGCATGCTCGGCTTTGTGGGCCAGATGCGTTCGACCGTCCTTCATTCGGGTGATCTTCGCGTCGGGATCGTCGGGGCTCTCCCAGTCCTTGTTCGAGGCTTTGTTTTTGCGCGTACGATCCTTGCGGGCCAACTCCCTCCGGCTCAGATCCACGGCGCCATCGGCCTCGGCCAACTGCTGCAAGTACTCCGGATAGCTCTCCCCCGAGTCGCGCCGCACGATGCTGCGCATCGCCGCGTTGGCCTCCAGCGTCGTGGCGTCCACTCCCAGGGTCTTGCCCCGCAGCAGTCCGGCCTTCAACAGCACCGCCAACACCCAATCGAAGACCTTCTGATGGGCCGTGGTGCTCAGCAGGCGGCGGGTGCGCGAAAGCGTCGAGTGGTCCGGCGTCGAGTCCGTCAGCTCGAAGCCGCAAAAGTGACGCAAGGACAGCGAGTCCGCCAGCCGCCGGGCAATTGCTCGCTCCGAGTCCAAGCCTTCGAAGTATCCGATCAGCAACAGCCGAAAGTAGACGCTCGGTGGCATCGACGGCCGCCCCATGGTCTCGGCATAGAACTCAGCTGCCACCTGCTCGACAAAGCCATCGAAGCCGTGCGTTTCCAACAACGAATTCAGCCGGGAGTAGAACGGATGCCCCGGTCCCTCGGCCAGCTGCGACGTCTCGATCCACAACGTCGCTTGCTGCCGCTTCTTGCGTCGTCCCATCGCCATCGCGCGGTCTCCTCTCGTGGTGGACTGAGGCTATCCGGCCAGGGCTCCTGCCTCAAGCTGGAGGGGACTTTCACCACGGGCAGCTAGACCTGATAACGACCCACACGTCACCTATAACAGGCTGGCAAAACGCCACCTACAGCCTCCTGCTCGGGCATCAATCTATTCGCAGCACACTGTCGTCTTGATGGTACGTGATTGAAGTAGCCAGCGTCAGGCATCACCTCCGCCCAATATGCAAGTCAGAGCCAAGCCTGTCGCGTAGTTTCTGTCTATCCAACATCCCCCACCGCCCAACCAACCCAGAAGCAGAGGCAGGCTCCAAAGATCCAGTCTAGTCGACAATCCTGTTGGCTGCCTTTCCAAGGAGCATCCCCGCGATATAGGCAAATAGCCCTCTGCTGTTCGCAAATGCACTGCCGCACAGGACGCCGCCGTCCTGCCTAAGTCGATCCGCAAACCCACACCCACCCCCAACTTTCCCCTCCCCCAACTAACACCCAGAGCCGATGCGGGGATCCAAGTAGATGACCGAAGCAATTTCACTCTCATCGACCAAGGAAGGAGCTCATCATGAGATCCAGTGCCCCTCCAGGCCATGCCATCGCCCAAGCCGCCAGCAAGGGCCGGCTGCGCAAGAACCTGTCTGTGGAAGGAAAGCATCAGGGCGAGAAAGTCCGCTTCACCCCGGCGGAGATGAAAGAGCTGGGGTCGATGGAAGAGCTCTAAGAGGGCCAGTTCGTCGGCCGGCTGGAGAACGATGCGGAAGGGGACGAGAGCGGGCTGCCGCCGGGGCAGTACAACCTTTTCCTCACCCGGGAGAAAGACCGCTGGCACCTCTACGCCGAAGCCGGCGGCGAGGTTCGCGGTGAAGCGGTGCGGGTGGAGGTGGAGCGGTACAAATGGGGGGCCCACAAGGTCGGCAAGCCGCAGTTCCGCGAGAAGGGGTGGTGCCTGATCGACATCTGCTTCCTGTCGGTCTGGGGCTACTGCTTGGTCGGGATCAAGTGGGGTTGTTTCTAATCCCCCCAGGGCGCCTCGCGCCCTCTCCGGCCTTCAACTCCACACCCCCGGCGGAGTACCTGCCGGGGGTGTTGGCGTTTGGGCTTCTAGTTGTCACTAAAACCGATCACCTGGCAACCCTTAAGTCAAATGCCAGACCAAGGGCCGCGGATACACCTATATCTCCATGTGCAATCTTGCCTTTTCAAGAATCAGGTTCCCCTCTCAGAAAATCACCACAATTCTCCGAGATCCCTCACAGGACACTGGGCTAGGTCTCCCCTAGCCTTTTCACGGTACTAGTGGCGCCGTTTGGGGCCGCTTCTTTGCTCCTGCAGGCTTTATCACAAGGAGCGCCCGCAACAACACAATGGGAGGAGAACCATGACTAGAAAAGACAAGGACGCTGGCAAGACCAAGAAAGATACCCCATCCGAAGCTAGAGGGCGACACTCTGCCAAAGATGACAAAGACAAATCATCGAAGCACCACAAGAATCACCGAAGAAAGGACCGCCTCAACAAGGACCTAGACATCAACGACTTATGGCTCTGCGTGCCTAAAAAGTGCAAAATGCTCAGCAAAGAAGATCTACCTGAGGCCTCTTCCAAAGAATGCTTCCTGGGCGGCCCTATAGGCCTAGAAAGATGGAAGAAACGCCGAGAAAGCCTCAGACAGAAATGCGACAAGGACCACGTGCTCCTTTACGGACAGGATGCCATCGATCATGCCAAGAAGGTCCATGAAAAAATCCATCGAAGAGCTCTTCGTTTTTCATATGTCCATGCCGTGGACATCGGATTTGCTGTCCTGGAGCGCAATAAGACTTTCGAGAATGCTCTCGCGATCCGCCTTCACGTCAACAAGAAGTTAGACCCCGATGAACTAAAGAGACTTGGTCTTCCGGACATGACCGATTGCCGCTGGGACCCAAATTTTCGCGAGCATCTCGAGGACAAGCTTAAGAAGCAGTTTTCCGACGACGCAGCTGACATCGACCCTCTTTACGCCCTCGCCAAAAGCCTTCAGGCGCCCGGGTCACAATTCCTCTTGGGCAGTGGCTCGCCAAGGCAGCATCCTTTGGCCGGATACGAGGACATCGAATACCGCCCAACTGTCAATAACTTGACACAAGAAAGTCTAACCAATCCTGATGGCGAGACTCCTCCAAAGATCAAGGAATGCTGTGCCGAAAGTGAAGAACCGAACGGTGATGTGGGATCGTCTGAGGACAAGAAGGAGTGTCGCGTACATATCTGCGGAGTTCCCCTGGACATGATTCAGGCTGAATACTTTCCCACCAGTGGAATCTTCGTAGAACCCCTTCAAACCAGTCAAGAAATGCGAGGTGAGGAACCCCTCCTGACGGGCCGGGACCGGATCAATACCCTAGTCGGAGGAGTCAGCATAGGCAACGAGGCAGGCCAAGCAGGCACTTTGGGTGCTGTTGCCTGGGATCGCACCGACGGCACCCCATGCCTCTTGAGCAACTACCACGTCCTCTCCGGCACATTGCCTTCCAGCGTCGGCCAACGCTGTTACCAGCCCGCTCTCTTCGATGGTGGATCCCAGGATGACGTGGTCGCCAATCTCAAGCGTTGGTTCCTCGATGAGGATGGGGATATGGGCATTGCAGAGCTGAGAACAAACCGCCCTTATGCCTCCGGCGAAATTCTCGGCATGTGGCACCCTATCGCCGGAACTCAAAAACCAGAGCTGAACTTAGTGATCAGGAAATTTGGTCGGACAACAGGATTCTCTCGAGGATTCATCGATGGCATTCATCTCGCGACTAATGTCGACTATGGAAATGGAGTGGTACGCTTCTTCAAAAATCAGATCCACATCGCCCCACTCTTCCGGGACCAACAGATTAGCCAGGTAGGAGACTCAGGTGCGCTAGTGCTTACCAGCAAGCGCCTAGACTGCATGGAGAGGAGGCTCAAAGAATACACAGCTGCTCTCCAACAACTATCTGAAGTCATTCGAATCTTGGAGCGCGATCCGAAGCTATGCGCACAAGGACGCAAACCGTCAGAATACGTCAACATGATTCTAACTATTCTCTGCAAGCTTCAAGAGAGCTGCAAACAGGATCACGAGAAGACACGCGACCACGACTGCCACGGATGCAACATTCGCTCCGCCTGCGAATTACTCCTCAATCGCTCAGAAGAGGAGGAAATCCACCAGTCAGAGACGAAGAATGAAACGCTTGACGCCACCATAAAAAGAGAGGCAATAAAGACCTTAAAGAGTCAACTGAGAGAAATAGGATTCGATGTCACAAAAGCTGTGAACAAGAAACAGCAAGGCAGGTACCGGCAGCGTCGGCGAGTCTACTACGCCGTCGGCATGCTCTTCGCCGGCGATACAGCGGGCTCACCGTTTGGAGAATTTGCCCTTGCCTCCGACATCGAGAAAGTTGTCGAGAAGCTCCAGATCTCACTCCAACCAGTCTTCGAACCGCGCAGTAGCTTCCGTAGGCTGCGGCAAGATCCGGAAGACTTGCGAGCTGGCAGGACGTTCCGCCAGCGTCTGGAGCCCGGGGACGAAAGGTCCGATGACCGGGGAACGGGCCCCCAACCGGACCCCGATCCACTGACTAGTGGCGGACAGGGATAAGTAAGCGGAGGATAGAAGATCTGCCGTCTTTCTCCTGTAGGTAAACACGACCGACGCGTTGCTTACAAAGTAGGGGGGAGACGGCGGGTCTGTGCTAGAACCTGCTGGTACTCGTCATCCTCGCGAAAGTCGATGAATGCCGCGTCATCCTCGAGTCGAGATAGTAATGCGCCCTCCTCGATGGCTCGACGGGCTCGGTCTAGCAGCGTTGATCGATCTCTTTGCACCGCAGAAATTCGGGCTGCATAGAGCCAAATCAGATGAGATCTGGGCGCCTGCTCGAGCAGCCTCTGGATTTCCTGCTCTGCTTCCTCGAAGCGGCCCAACTTGGCCAGACAAGCCGCACGCCTACCGAGGAGATCCAGCTTGACATCTGCCGACTCTGCCCAACGGTCAAATATTTCTAGAGCCTTCTGGAACCAAATCTTCGCCTCTTCAACCCTGCCCATTTCAAGAAGCGTGTCCCCGAGCCCTACTGCCGGGTTGGGCGATGGGTCCGGTTCATTGAGGTTCAACCGATGAGCCTCCTCGAAGAACCGCAACGCATCTTCCCACCGTCGAAGGCCATAGAAGGCAAAACCCAGATTGGAAGCTACGGCTCGATCCTGCACCTTCCTGTACAGAGCTTCAAGCTTAATCTTGGCATCCTTGAAACGGCCCATTTTCAAATAGAGGACTCCGAGATCATTGAGCGCCGTCGTCTGCTCAGCATCAATGGTCAGCAGATCCTCGTATACTGCTGCTGCACGGTCTGGCTGTCGAGCATATTGATACAGCTGAGCTAGCTTCAAGCGGCAGCGAATGTGTCCGGCTCCCTGCTCAATCCCTGTTTCCAAGACTTCAACCCACCTCAGTTCGGGCTCCTTCTGAAGAAAAAGGGCTTCGGCGAGCATCACGTAGGCCAGGTCACAGTCTCCAGATACCTTGGAACACTCTCGCTCTAGCCCCAAAGCCTTTTGAGCTGCCTCCAACGCTTCGGGAATCCTCTTCTCAGTCAACCGCAATCGAGCTAGGGCAGCCCATGCCAATGGGTAGGAGAAAGGATCATATTCGAGAACGCGCGTTATCAGAGTCTCTGCTTCGATTCGCTCCAGCTCTCTTTGGCGCCGCGCGTAAAGATCGGCCTTGAAGAAGGCTAGGAAAGACAATACCTCTGGATGATTTGGCGCGAGGTTTCTTGCGAGACGGAGCTGTCGACTAACCCGCTCCAGCGTAGCCGTATCGTCCCCTGAAAGCCAGTCGGTGCGCGCCTGGACCAGATGGGCCGCAGGTTTATGAGGAAGGGGTTGCGAACGGACAGGTACCGAAATGTCTCCGGCTTGGGGCGGTGGGCCAGGCATCGGAACGGCAGACCAGAATAACCAGTAATAGAGGAACGAAAGCCCTCCGATCACCGCTACCACACCTAGTACGGCGGCCCACCTGCTGCTGTGCTTTGTTCCACTGCGTGGTTTATCGACCTTGGCTGTAGGGAGCCAGGCGCGAGAGTGACTGGTTGACGAGACCCCCACCAGCGCCTCCTCCAACTCCCCCGCCCCCTGGAACCGCTCCCCCGGCTCCTTCGCCATTGCCTTGCAAACGACCCGCCGCACCGCCTCTGGAATGGGCTGTCCGGTTGCGTCCTCCAGGGGTTCAGGGTCTTTGGACAGAATCGAGTGGACCACTGCCTGGTCGAAGTCGCCGTCGAAGGGGCGGCGGCCGGTGAGGAGCTCGAAGAGGACGACGCCAAGGGACCAGATGTCGCTGCGGTGATCGACGGGCTCACCGCGACTTTGTTCGGGGGATTTGTAAGCCGGAGTCCCCAACGATGCACCGGTGCGGGTGAGGTCGGTGCCGCCGAGAAGCTTGGCAATACCGAAATCGGAGATTTTGGGGGTGCCGTGCTCGTCTAGGAGGATATTCGCCGGCTTGATGTCGCGGTGGATGATGTCCCGGCGGTGAGCGGCGGCGAGGCCGGAGGCGAGCTGGCGACCGATTTCTACCGCTTCGTGGACCGGCACCGGCCCGTGAGCCAACCGCTGCTTGAGGCTGCCGCCGGCGTAGAACGGCATCACGATGTATTGCTGCCCGCCGACGGTGGCACCGATGTCGTGGACCGCGGCGAGGTGGGGGTGGTCGAGGGAGGCGGCGAGGCTCGCTTCGCGCTGGAACCGTTGGTTGGCCGATAGGTCGCGGGTCAGTTCTTGGGCGAGAAATTTGATCGCCACGGAGCGGTCCAGGCGACAGTCCCGCGCTCGGAACACCACGCCCATGGAACCATGGCCGAGCTCCTCCTCGATCTCGTAGTGATCGATGCGGGCTCCCACCGCCGGCAGTGCCGAGCCCTGGAGCCTCAGCACCTCCTGCAGCAGGCGATAGCCCTTGCGCGGCACGGTCTGGATGAAGACCGGATTCTTGGCCGAGTCGCCAAGGGCTCGGCGCAGATCCCAAATGGCGTGACTGATCACCTCGTCGCCCACGAAGACCGACTCGCCCCACACCCGCCGGAGCAGCTTCTTTTTCGACACCACCCGCGGAGCGTCCGCCGCCAGGCACACCAACACCGCCATGGAGCGGGCTTCCACTTGCTCCACGGTGTCGCCGTGCTCGAGCTCGTTGCGCTGAGGTCGCACCCACCATTCTCCGACCTTGAAGTCGGGTTCCATGGAGCCGCTCAGCGTGACCGGAGAATCGTGAACCATCCCATCGTCTTCGGAACTCATAGTGACCCCAAGGATTTATTGAATGGATAGTTGATCTTAGCAGCCTATTTCAGACCTCCTGAGAGTCTCTCAGAGTTTCCTCACAGCTCTCAGAGTTCTGCTACAGGACCCGGCCGGCAGGCTCTTCCTAGTCTTCAGCATCGCCACGGAAGTCCCGTGGAGAGGAGAAGAAGGGGGAGCCAGATGATGGATCGTGAAGAAGCGGAAAAACTCTTCTTGGAACGCCTGTCTTGGATCGAAGCGGTGATCCGCAAGACCGCTCAGCGCCGTGGGGTGGGATTGGATGAGATCGAGGAGCTGCGTTCCCGCGCGTTCCTCCACCTCATCGAGGAGGACTACCGGGTGATCCGGGAGTACCGAGGCAAGAGCCGCCTGTCGACCTATCTAGCCACGGTGATTCAACGCCTGTTCATCGACTATTGCTATCGCCGCCACGGCCGCTGGCGGCCTTCGACCGAGGCGCAACGACTGGGAGACATAGCTATGAGCCTCGAGACTCTGGTCTATCGAGACGGCTATTCGTTCGGCGAAGCGCGAAGGATCATCCTCACCGAAGTCGGCTCACGAGTGTCTGGGCGAGAAATCGACGAAACCTGGCTCCGTCTGCCGGCCCGACTCTCCGGGCGCCAGTTCTGCGAGCTTGCCGTAGACCAGCTACCGGCCGCCAGCAGCTCAGAGTCACGAGCGTGTTTGGCGGAGTTAGAGAAATGTCGCGACCAATTGCTCGAGCACTTGCAGGAGATTCTGAGGCAGCTCAGCACCGAGGAGCGTGTCGTGCTCAGGCTTCGTTTTCTGAAGGGCCTGACCGTCCAGAGCATCGGCAAAATGCTAGAACAAGACCCCAGAACCCTATACCGGTGCTGTAACCGGGTGCTGGTACGTCTTCGCCATTGCTTGACCGACGCCGGCCTGGAGTGGGATCAAGTCAAGAGGCTCCTCGGCCAGCCGGATCTCCTTCTCGATCTCGAACGAGATCTCCGGTGGCCGGAACGACTGCCCGCCACCGGAGCCTCGTCGGACCAGCGAGCTCAAGCCCGCTAAATCCCCAACACCATCACCCCCAACCCAACCAGCGCCACCGTCCCGCCGGCCAGCACGTCGGCCCAGCGGCTGAGGAAGGGGGTGCGCCAGGTTTGGAGGCCGCGGTGGGCGGGGGCGACGAGGGCGGTCATGGTGGTGAGGGTGGCGGCGGCGTAGGTCAGGGCGACGGTGGCGACGGCGGTGGGGCCGAGGGTGGCGGCGGCGAAGACCAGGGGGATGAGGGCGACGCAGGGGTCGAGGGCGAAGATCACCAAGAGGCCGCCGGTGGTGAGGGCGGAGGGGTCGTCCTCGGCGGCTTCTTGGAGCCGGCGGGAGGCGACGGTGCGCCAGCGCCAGGCGGCGTAGGTGAGGCCGCCGGCGATGAGCAGCAGGCCGGCGGCGGTGGTCAGGCCGGTGCCGAAGGCGGCGAGGGTTTCGGCGCCGAGCCAGAAGCCACCGAGGGCCAGCAGCGCGGTGGCGGCGAGGTGGCCGAGGCCGCAGAGGAGGGTGACCCGCAGGGTGCGGCCGGTGGACCAGCGGCGGGCGCGGCCGACGGCGGCGAAGGGCACCCAATGATCCGGGGCCAGGGAGTGCAGCGCCCCCAGGGACAGGGCGGCTAGAACGAGACCGGTGAGGGTGGTTTCGGCGGTCATGGGGAATCCTCCTGGGCAACGGCCGGCGCCTCCACGGACGGCGGCCTGAGATGATGGGTCTCCAGCCAGTTGAGCCAACGCTGCATGCCCTCGCCGGTGAAGGCGGAGAGGGCGACGATGTCCGGGTCGGGCATGACCCGGGCCAGGTTGTCGATGATGTTCTCGAGGTTGACCCCGGGCAGATGGGGGAGCAGGTCGATCTTCGACAACACCACCAGATCCGCTTTGCGGAACATCACCGGATACTTGAGCGGCTTGTCCTCCCCTTCCGTCACCGAGAGGACCACCACGTTGGCCTTCTGCCCCAGGTCGTAGATGGCCGGGCAGACGAGATTGCCGACGTTCTCGATGAACAGGAAGTCACTGCGCTGTGCCACCTCCGGTTGCTGATGCTCTAGCTGGTGCATGGCCTCGTGCACCAGCCGGGCATCCAGATGGCAGGCGGAGCCGGTGGTGATGGACACCGACGGGATGCCGGCGGCGCGCAGGCGCTCTGCGTCGCGCTCGGTGGCCAGGTCGCCGCTCATCGCCGCCAGCTCGAAACGGCCGGCGAAGGCACGAGCGGTGGCCTCCAGCAGGGCGGTCTTACCGCAGCCCGGGGAGCCCATGAGATTGATGGCCACCACGCCGTCGCGCTGAAAGTGCTCGCGATTGTGCTGCGCCCGATGATCGTTGTTCGCCAGGATGCTCTCTTGGAGCTCCACCGGCACCACTTCCGGGTCGCCGCAGCCACAGGTCTCACACATCCGGTACCTCCATTTCGATCCGATCCAAGATGATTTCGTCCCCCGCCTGCAAGCGCGCCGGCAGGCCGCAATCCGGACAGCGCAGAAACTGCCCCCGGGGCACCGCCTTGCCGCAGCGGGGGCAGGCCCAGCAGGCCGCCACCGCCTCCACCTCCAGCTCGGCGGCCTGGCACAGGCTGCCCTTGCGGAAGAGGTCGAAGGCAGACTCCAACAGCGGCACCTCGACCCCGGAGAGCTCTCCGATGCGCACCCGCAGCTTGTGCACCGAGGTCGCCCCCCGGGTGTGCGCCACCTCCTCGACGCGGTCGAGGAGGGATTGAACGATGGAGTACTCGTGCACGGCGGGTTCTCCGATCGCTCAACAAATCCTCGGCAGCGGCTCACCTTCCGGCTCCGCGAGCAGCCGGCGGCCGATACCCGTATCGAGGATCACCGAGCCCGGGCGTTCGGCGACGCAGCGGCCGATGACCGCCGCGCGCTGGCCCAGGGGATGACGGCGCAGGGCTTCCAGCACCCGATCCTCGGCCCCGGCCCTCACCGCCAGCACCGCCTTGCCCTCGTTGGCCACGTGCAGGGGGTCGATACCCAGCAGCTCCGCCGCGGCGCGGGCGGGGTCGCTCACCGGCACCGCCGGCTCCTCCACCTCGATGCCCACGGAGCTGCGTCCCGCCAGCTCGTAGAGGGTGCTGGCGACGCCGCCGCGGGTTGGATCCTTGAGCGCCACCACCGCCTCGCCACCGGCCTCCAGGGCGGCCCGCACCAGGCCGTTGATGGGGGCCACGTCGGAGCGCAGATCGCCCTCCAGGCCCAGCTCCTCCCGCGCCGCCAGCACCGCCAGGCCGTGGTCGCCGACGGTGCCGGTGACCAGCAGGCGGTCGCCGGGGCGCAGGCCCGAGTTGCCCACCACCCGCCGGGTGAGAGCCACGCCGGTGGTGTTGAGCACCAGGCCGTCTAGCTCCCCCTTGCCCATGACCTTGGTGTCGCCGGTGACCACCGTCGCCCCGGCCTGCCGGCAGGTGTCCCGCACCGAGGCCTGGACCCGCTCCAGGTCGGCGCGGCGGAAGCCTTCCTCGACGATCACCGCCGAGGTCAGGGCCAGCACCTCCGTCGCTCCCATCATGGCCAGGTCGTTGACCGTGCCGGAGACCGCCAGGCGGCCGATGTCGCCGCCGGGGAAGAAGATGGGATGGATGACGTGGGAGTCGGTGGTGAGTACCAGCCAGCGGCCGTCCCCCAGGGGCAGGGCGGCGCCATCGTCCAGGCTCTCCAGGCCGATACTGGGGTTTTCGGCAGCGTCGCCCGGCGCGGCGAAACCGGCGGTGAAGACGCCCTCGATGAGCCGGCGCATGGCGCTGCCGCCGGCGCCGTGCTTGAGGCCGATGACTTCTTCCAGGGGCGGATGGGAGTAGGTCATGCCGCACCCACCTGGGGCCGGCCGCCGTAGAGCTGCCAGATCTTGCAGGTCCCCTCGCTGGAGACCATGCAGGCCCCTACCGGGCTGTCGGGACGGCATTGCTGGCCGAAGAGGGGACAGTCGGTGGGAGCGGCGATGCCGGCCATGATGTCGCCGCAGATGCATTGGGCCGCCAGCTCCCGGGCGGCTTCCCCGGAGGCTCGGCCGGCAGCTTCCCCGGGGACCTTCCGCGCCCACAGCGCCGGCAAGTCGATGGTAAAGCGCGTGCGGGCGTCCACCGGCGCCCATTCATCCCGCAGGATGAGGTTGCCGCTGGGAATCTCGGCGATGCCCCGCCAGACGCCGCCGGAGGTGCGGAAGACCCGCCAGAGCTGCTCCTGGGCGTTGCGGTTGCCCTCCCGGGTGACGCAGCGGGGGTAAAGGTTTTCGACCGTCGCCTCCCCGTCGCGGATCAGCTCCAGCACCCGCAGCAGGGCGGCGAGGATGTCCAGGGGCTCGAAGCCCGCCACCACCACCGGCACTCCCTGGCGCTCCACCACCGGCTCGAAGACCTCCCAGCCGGTGATGGTGGCGGCGTGACCGGCGGCCAGGTAGCCATCGATGCGGCTGCCGGGCATCTGGGCCACCAGATCCATGGCTGGCGGGATGTATTTGTGCGCCGCGAGGACAGAGAAATTGGCCGGCAGCTCCTCGTCCCGGGCGAGGATCGCCGCGGCGGTGGTGACGGCAGTGGTCTCGAAGCCGGAAGCGAAGAAGACCAGCTCCTCGCTGGCGGGCAGGCCACGGGCCAGGGTCACCGCCTGGGCGATGCTGTAGACCACGTGCACCTTGCCGCCCTCCGCCTGGGCGTCGGCGAGGGAGCGGGAGGAACCGGGAACCCGCAGCATGTCGCCGTAGGTGGCGACGTGGACTCCCTGGAGGGCCAGGGCCACCGCTTCGTCCACCTCCGGGCTGTCGGTGACGCACACCGGGCAGCCGGGCCCCATGAGCACCTCCACTTTCTCCGGCAGCAGGGAACGCAGGCCGAAGCGGGCGATGGCCTGCTCGTGGCTGCCGCAGACGTGCATGACAGTAACGGTGGGAGCTTCGATCTCTTCCGCTACTTCCCGGATGCGCCGCCCCAGGGCCCGGGCGCGCTGGGGATCGCGGAATTGCAGCCGGCGGGCGGCGGCGTCGAGGCGCTGATCGTTGAGATGGGCCTCGCTCATGACGGCACCTCCCCGCCGGCGGCCATCTCCCCGCGCACGTCCTCCGCCATCATGTCCTCCTCCTCCGCCGCCGCCAGCAGCAGCTCATAGAGCTCCAGGGTCTCCTGGATCTCCTCCTCGGGAATCCTCCGGATGGCGTAGCCGGCGTGGTTGAGGACGTAGTCCCCCACCGCCACCGGCTGGTCCACCAGGTCCAGCCGCACTTGGCGCTGGAGGCCGAAGAAGTCGACCTGGGCCACCGCCCCCTCGAGCTCGAGAATCTTGCCGGGCACTCCTAGGCACATGAGCGTCTCCTGGTGAAGGCGTCCGCGATCACCGCTTGCCCCAGGGCCAAACCGCCGTCCCCGGCGGGCACCTGGGAGTGCACCAGCACGGGATGGTTGGCGAGAGCCCGATGGAGGGCGAGAGCACCGCGGACGCGTCGAGTGAGCAGAGCGTTCTGGAAACAGCCGCCGGTGAGCACCACCGGCAGCTCGCCGGCGATTTCCCCAGCCCGGTGGAGGGCGTGGACTCCGGCGGCGGCAAGGGTGTTGTGGAAGCGAGCGGCGAGGAGGGACCGGTGGGTCCCCGCCAGCAGCTCGCCCACCAGCTGGCGCACCGCCGGCCGCAGGTCGATCTCCCACGGCTCGTGGCCGCGCTCCAGCCGCCAGGGGTAGACGCCGGCCTCGGAGGCGTCGGCGCAACTCTCCACCATCATCGCCAGCTGACCTTCGTAAGCAGCCTCGGGATGGGCGAAGAGGAGGGCGCCGACGGCGTCGAAGAGGCGGCCCACGCCGTGGGCCGGCGGCGCGTGAACCCGGCGGCGGATCATCTTGCCCACCACCTGCCACGCAGCCTCGGGGACCTTCCCCAAGACCGCCAGACGCTCCACCGGCGGCGAGCCGTCGAAGGCGTCGTCCACCAGCGCCAGAGCCAGCCGCCAAACCTCCCGCACCGCCAGGTCGCCGCCGGCCAGGGGCAGCGGCCGGAAGGTAGCGAGGCGGCGGCAGTGGTGGCGGTCCGCCCACAGCAGCTCGCCGCCCCAGGCGGTGCCGCCCGGGCCGTTGCCGCCCGGGCCGTAGCCGACACCGTCCCAAGCGAGAGCCAAAGCCGGGCCGTCCGCACCATGCTCCGCCAGAGCGCTAACCACGTGGGCGTGGTGATGCTGCACCTCCACCACCCTCCCCGGCCGCGAGCGGCCATAGCGGCTGGAGAGATACTCAGGGTGGAGGTCCACCGCCGTCACCTCCGGGCGCACCTGCAGCAGGCGCTCCAGGTGCGCCACCGACTCCTCCAGACGCTCCAGCCCCTCCAGGGACTCCAGGTCTCCCACGTGGGGCCCCAAGTAGGCGGCGTCGCCGACGCCGATGCAGAAGGTGTTCTTGAGCTGGCCGCCACAGGCCAGCACCGGCCGGGCCAAAGGCCGGCGGAGGGTGATGGGCCGCGGCACGTAACCCCGGGACCGCCGCAGCAGCAGGGGCGCTCCGTCCACCACCCGCGCCACCGAGTCGTCGCAGGGAGCGGCGATGTCCCGATCGTGGAGCAGGAAGAAATCCGCCACCGACGCCAGGCGATTCAGGGCCTCGTCGTTGCGGTAAATCATCGGCTCGCCGGAGCCGTTGCCGGAGGTCATCACCAGGGGGCCGCAGCCCTGCTCCGCAGCAGCCTCCAGGAGCAGATGATGGAGCGGCGTGTAGGCGAGCATCAAGCCTACCTGGGAGAGATCGGGAGCTACCTCCGGGGCCAGCGGCCGTGCTCCTCTCTTCTGCTCTCGGCGCTCCACCAACACGATGGGCCGCTGGGGGGACGCCAGCAGCGCCTCCTCCGCCTCGCTCAGCCGGGCGTAGCGCCGCGCGGTCTCCAGGTCCGGCACCATCACCGCCAGGGGCTTGGCCTCGCGGCCCTTGCGTCGCCGCAGCCGCTGCACCGCCGGCGAAGACGCAGCGTCGCAGGCAAGGTGGAAGCCTCCCAACCCCTTCACCGCCACGATGCGCCCCGCCGCCAGCTCCTCCCCGGCGCGGTCCAAGGGATCGGTGCACAAGACGGCGGCACCGTCCGCCGTCGTCAGCCACAGCCGCGGGCCGCATTGCGGGCAAGCGTTGGGCTGGGCGTGGAAGCGGCGGTCTTCCGGATCCTCGTACTCCCGGCGGCATTGGGGACAGAGCTCGAAGGAGCTCATGGTGGTCAGCGGCCGGTCGTAGGGAACGCCGGTGGCGAGGGTGAAGCGGGGCCCGCAGTGGGTGCAGTTGGTGAAGGGATAGCGGTAGCGCCGATCCTCGGAGGCCATCGCCTCGTCCAGGCATTGGGGGCAGGTGCCCAGATCGGCGGGGATGGACAGCCGGCGACCTTCCCGGAGGCCTGCTGCCCCCTCGGCGCTGGCGACGATGACGAAATCTCCAGGATCTCCCGAAGGCTGCTCCGCCGCAGGTTGTTCGGCGGCTACGCTGCGCCAGCGGCAGGAGGTCACCTCCGAGGGCGGCGGCGGGGCCTGCAAGCGGCGGGTAAAACGCTCCAAAGCCTCCTCGCTGCCGAAAGCCTCGATGGTGACTCCGGAAGTGTCGTTGCGCACCCAGCCCGCCAGGCCTTCCTCCCGGGCGAGACGATAGACCCAAGGTCGAAAGCCCACTCCCTGCACCGCCCCTCGGAGGACGAAGCGGCGCCCCTGGAGCTCGCCGGTACCACCGAGCCTTCGGGCTCTCGGCAACTTCGGAGCGACGGCGGTCATGGTTCCTCCTCGTCGGCCTTCGGGCTGACGGAGAGCAAGTAGGCGGTGAGATCCCAGATCTGCTCGTCGCGCAGAAAGCCCCAGGCGGGCATGGAGGTACCGGGGCGACCGTTGTGGATCACGTCGAAGATCTCCTCCGGGGTGACGCGCCGGCGCCAGGCGGGATTGGTGAAGTCCTGGGGCTGGGCCGAGAGGGCCTGGCGGCGCAGCCCCTTGCCGTCGGCGGCGACGCCGTGGCAGAAGGCACACTGCTCCAGGTAGAGCGCCCGGCCGCGCTCCTGGGCGCGCTCCGAACGCAGCCGTGGAGGCAGGTCCGAGGCGTTGTCACAGGCGCTCAGCCAAGCGGTCACGCTCAGCGCTCCAAGCAACAGTAGGGACCTCAGAAGAACACGGCGCTGGGCGATCTTGGCTCGTAGCATCATGGGCTCTCCCTTCCCGCTCCTCCCGCGGCGGCAGAGGAAACCCCAAAGCCGCCGCTTCCGCCGCCACCCGCCGCACCAGCCCGGGCAAGGCCGCCGTCACCTCGGGAGACCGCTCCAGCCCCAGGTCGAGGCGGGCGGGAACCACTCCCAGGAGCACCATCACCTGGGGATAGGCGTCGATGAGCCGCAGGCCGTCGAGGAGATCCGACACCCCGACCTGGTGCACCGAGAGGCGCTCCCGCACCGCCGGCGCCACCTCCTCTCCGGCGAGGCGTACCGCCGCCCCGGGAGCGTCGCCGGTGCGCACGGCGTCCACCAGGATCACCCGTGGTGCCTCCGCCAGATAGCCCAGCAGTGAGAGCCCCAGGGTGCCGCCGTCGAGGGCCTGCACCCCCTCCGGCAACCGATAGTCCCGGTGCAGCCGCAGCACCGCTTCGACGCCCAGGCCGTCGTCGGCGCAGAGCACGTTGCCCAGCCCGAGGATCAACAGCTGCGGCGCGGGGAGGGTGATGCTCAAGATTTCTCCTCCTCCTCGTCCTCCGGGGTCGGCTCGCGGAATTTGTAGCCGGAGAAGATGGAATCCATGGTGCCGGTCTTCTCCACCGCCGCCATCAGCCAGGCGCTATAGACGTGATGCACCGCAAAGCCCAGCAGCAGCCACATCACCGCGTGGTGAATCCAGCGCGCCGTCTGGGCGCCGCCGAGCCACGGCAGCAATCCGCCGAAGATGCGCATCCACGAGTCGACGTGGGCACTCATGCCGTAGAGCGCCAGGCCCGTGACGATGGCCGTCAGATAGAGCACGAAGACCAGGCTGTAGGCCAGCCCCGCCAGCGGGTTGTGACCGCGGGTGTCCGGCGGCTTGGTATGAAGGAATATGTAGAAGGTGAAGGTCTCCACCAGCTTTTTGCGCCGCTCTCGGCTCACCGGGATGAATTGATCCCAGCGCGAGTAGCGGTTGCCCAGAAACATCCACAGAATGCGGCTGAGCACCGAGAGGGTGAAGACGATGGCGAAGTAGGAGTGCACCGCCTTCACCGTGCCCATGACGAAGCTGTAGCGCGCCTCGCCGGGAACCACGATGAAGGGGTTGCCGATGTAGAAGCCGGTGGCCGAGAGCACCACGATGGAGATGGCGATGAGCCAGTGGGTGATGCGCACCGGCAGCTGCCAGGTGTAGTAGCGGCGCAGGGCTGGCCGAGCCTGGGTGGCGGAAGCCGCGGTCCGGCCGGCGGAGGCCGGCGTCGGCGCCAGGGGCACCGAGCCGGCGGGACCGGTAGCGGTGGGAGCGCTCATATCGGATTCACCTTGACCTTGGAGAGCTCACGGCGGCGGGAATCCACCACGTGCACGCCACAGGCCATGCAGGGATCGAAGGAGTGCACCGTGCGCAGGATCTCGATGGGCTGCTCCGGATCCGCCACCGGCGTTCCCAACAGCGCTTCCTCGTAGGGGCCGCGCTGGCCGTCGGCGTCCCGTGGTCCGGCGTTCCAGGTGCTCGGGACGATGCATTGGTAGTTCTCGATCTGGCCGTCCACGATGTGCACCCAATGGCCCAGGGAGCCGCGAGGCGCCTCGTGAAAACCGGCCCCGGTGCAGTCCTTGGGCCAGGACGCGGGCTCCCACTTGGAGTTGTCGTGGATGCGCAGCTCGCCGCGGCCCATGTTGTCCTCCAGCTCGCCGACCCAATCCCCCAGCCGTTCGACCAGCAGCTGGGTCTCGAGGCCCCGAGCGGCCACCCGGCCGAGGGTGGAGAAGAGCGCCGGTGCGCCGACCTCCAGCTGGCCCAGGGTGGTGTCCACCAGCTGCCGCACCCGCGGCTGCTCCCGGGCGTAGGCCACCAGGGTGCGGGCCAGGGGCCCCACTTCCATGGCCTTGCCGTCGTAGCGGGGGGATTTGAGCCAGCTGTACTTGCCGTCGGTGTGGAGGCGCTGGTAGGGCGGCTCCGGCCCCGTGTAGTTGGGCTCCGTCTCTCCCTCGAAGGGATGCAGAGCCTGCCCGTCGCCGCCGGAGTAGGAATACCAGGAGTGGGTTACCTGCTCGGTGATCTTGGCCGGATCCACCGGCTGCACGCCGGCCAGATCGCCGCCGTAGATCACTCCCGAAGGCATGAAGAGGGGGGCCTGGGGGCCGTCCCCTTCGGGATAGTCACCGTAGACCAGGAAGTTGCGCGGCCCGGCGCCGTAGCCCGCCCAGGGCTTGTAGAAAGAAGCCACCGCCAGCAGGTCGGGAATGTAGACCTGGGAGACGAAGCGCTCGGCCTGGGCGATGAGCTTGCGCATGTGGTTGATGGAGTCGATATTGATCGCCGCCTGGCTGTCCGGATCCACCGGCGTCGCCATGCCGCCCACCAGGAAGCTCTGCAGGTGGGGGTTCTTGCCGCCCAGAATGGCGTGGATCTTGATGAACTCCCGCTGCCAATCCAGCGCCTCCAGGTAGTGGGCCACCGCCAGCAGATTGGCCGCCGCCGGCAGCTCGTAGGCCGGATGACCCCAATAGGCGTTGGCGAAGGGACCCAGCTGCCCCTGGTCGACGAAGGTCTGGACGCGGTCCTTGACCCCGCGGAAGTATTTGGCGCTGGACAGAGGCCAGTCGGAGATGTTCTGCGCCAGCTGAGCGGTCTCCGCCGGATCCGCGCTCAGCGCCGCCACCACGTCCACCCAGTCCAGGGCGTGGAGGTGGTAGAAGTGGATGACGTGGTCGTGGACCATCTGGGCGGCCATCACCAGGTTGCGCAGCAGCCGCGCGTTGGGCGGCGGCTCGGCGCCGATGGCGTTCTCCACCGCCCGGATGGAGGCGATGGCGTGGACCGTGGTGCACACGCCGCAGATGCGCTGGCAAAATGCCCAGGCATCCCGCGGGTCCCGGCCCTTCAAAATGATCTCGATGCCCCGGAACATGGTGGACGACGACCAGGCGTCCTGCACCCGGCCGTTCTCCACCTGGGCTTCGATGCGTAGATGCCCCTCGATGCGGGTGACGGGGTCGACCACAACGTGGGTCATGACTCTTCTCCTTTCTCCGCTGCAGCGTCGGAGACCGGTTCGGCGTCAGCCTTGTGGGCGCGCTTGGCGGCCATGGTGCGGCCGATCTGCACCAGCCCGTGGCCGGCAAAGGCGGCGCCGACGCCGGCGGTGGCCCACAGACCGATGCGGTCGATGTTGGACTGCACGCCGAAACCGGGAACCCCGCTGAGGTGAGCGTAGAAGGGGGTCATCTTGTCCCAGAAGTCCGGCTCGGCGCAGCCGATGCACGGATGCCCGCAGCCGATGGGCCAATTGGTCCCCTCGTTCCAGCCGATGTTGGGACAGTTCTGATAGGTCACCGGACCCTTGCAGCCCACCTTGTACAGGCAGTACCCCTGGCGGTGCCCCAGATCGCCCCATTGCTCCACGTACTGCCCCGCGTCGTAATGGGCGCGGCGCTCGCAGTTGTCGTGGATGCTCTTGCCGTAGGCGAAGAGGGGCCGGCCGTAGTGGTCCAGGGGCGGCCAGCGGTCGTAGGTCAGGTAGTAGACGATGAGGGCGGCGAGGTTCTCGCCGTTGGCCGGGCAGGCGGGCAGGTTGACCACCGTGTCGAGCTCCGGCAGGGCGTCCTTGACTCCCAAGGCGCCGGTGGGGTTGGGCGCTGCCGCCGGAATCCCGCCGTAGGCGGCGCAGGTGCCGATGGCGATGGTCGCCGCAGCATGACCGCAAACCTCCCGGGCGATGTCCAGCGCCGAGCGGCCGCCGACGGTGCAATAGGCGCCGTTGGCCCCGGTGGGGATGGAGCCTTCCACCACCGCCAGATACTGGCCCGCATACTCCTCCACCACCCCATGCAGATTCGCCTCCGCCTGATGACCGGCGGCGGCCATGATGGTCTCGTGGTAGTCCACGGAGAGAACGTCGAGAATGATGTCGGCTACGCTGGGCCGGCTGGCCCGGAGGAAGGATTCGGTGTTGCCCGCGCAGTCCTGAAATTCGAGCCACACCAGAATGGGCTTGCGGGTGTTCTCCAAAGCCTGGGCCATTTGGGCCCCAACGGATTTGGGCAAGGCCAGAGCTCCAGCCATGATCCCGCAAAAGCGAAGAAAGTCGCGGCGAGAGACACCTTTCCGGCGTAACTCGTCGAGGATCCAGGGGCGTTCTTGAGCCATGGGCGTTCCCTCCTGATTTTTTCCGAGTATGCCTTTCGAAGCAGAAGGTCAAAACATCCGCGGGGGTGTTTTGGAATACGCCGGGGGGTAGTGACTCCCCTACCTCTCGGGGTAGGACGAGCGGCGGCAAAGCTCTGCCGCTGCGGCCGAAGCTACGGCCTGATCCACAGCTTGCAGATAGGCTGGCGAAGGAACAGTCTTCTACGAGAGCCGAGCAAGCGAATGGGGAAAAGCTCAGGATAGGACCGTCTCATCCCTACGAGATCCCGAGCTCTCCCCCGAGATCTGTACAGCTGCTTGTTCGAATCAGAGTCCTGAAACTGAGCCAACGAGGTCACCCATGAAACAGCCGATGTCGTCCTGGGCCGTTGTCGTCTCTCACCTGTTCTTGGCGCGGGTCCCCATCCTCGGTCTTTTCGCCTTGATCGCCCTCGGATTCTTCGGCCTTTGCGGCCCTTCGACGCTCACCAACATGATGCTGATGGGAAATCTCAAGCAGCTCGCCCTGAGCGCCTTCTTCGCCTGCCTCTTTGCCAGTCTCTGCGGCCTGCTGCTCCTGACCATTTGGAAGCTGGCGGAGATTCGCTTCCAGGTCCGTCCCCTGAAGCTCCCTAGCTGGCTCGACAATGCCACCGCCTATCGTGGGTTTGTCGCTCAGCCAGCGGCGCTCATCCTGATCGCCGCACTCGGCCTCCAGAACACCCCGGAGGAGGATGGCTTCTGCTACTGGTACGCGGCCCTCGCCATCGCCGCTGGAATCCTCGCCGCCGCTCTGGTGATCGTCCTCATCGAGAAAGTCCGCGGCTTCTTCGTCCGGAAGCTCCTGCCCTCTCTGCAACGGAGGGTGAAGCGCCCCCTCACCCGGCCCTTGCGTGTCTTCGGGCCGGGATTCTACGACGAGGGTCAGCAGGGGCTACAGCCGGGCCAAGCTCTGGCTTTCACGACGCTGGGAATCTTGATTTCCTTCTACATCGGTGGCTATTTCGGCCTTGAGCCTTCGCTCGAAGAATCCCCTCAGCTAGCGCCGACCCTGGTCTATATCCTCGGCTGGTTCATGCTTCTGGTCTCCTTCTTCAGCGGTGTCAGTTTCTATCTCGACCGCTACCGCGTTCCGGTGCTCTTGGGTCTCCTCGCGGGCCTGATCATTCTGGGATTTGTTGCTCCCAAGGACCACTACTTCAGCGTCAAACAGCTGGAGACCGACCCACCGGAAGCTGTTCAAGCCTTACAAGCCCGTTTGGACTTGCAGCGACAAGGCCTGAGAGACGAGAAGCCGGTGCTCACGGTAGTGGCGGCCTCCGGGGGTGGTATTCAGGCTGCGGCCTGGACCGCGCAGGTCCTCACCGGGCTTCAGGAGCGCTTCGGCGAAGATTTCACCCGTTCCATCTACTTGGTCAGCTCGGTTTCCGGCGGCAGCGCCGGCCTCTTCCACTATCTCCACGGCTTCGATCCCGAGCAGGCGGCCCCCGACCGAGAAACCCTCGCCTCCATCCGCGAGGCCGCCAAGGCGAGCAGCCTCGAAGCCACCGCCTGGGGCTTGATTTACCCGGATTTCCTCCGCGCCTTCTTTCCATTCTTCGTCAAGAAGCACAAGGATCGAGCCTGGGCCATGGAGCGGGCCTGGCTAAGAAACGCCAAGCAGCAAAAACTCCTGCCGGAGGACCTCGGGGAGAACGGCCCCTGGCTCTCGGACTGGATGAAGGGAACGCGCGAGGGCTGGCTTCCCTCGGTGGTCTTCAACTCCACGATCGTCGAGGATGGGCGACAGCTCCAGCTCGCGACTTTCGACGTAGCGAAGCTGCGAGCCGACAATGGACCGAAGGACCAAGACCTGTTTGAACCCCCTCGTGGAACCGCTCCTCGCTCGCTGACCGATGTCTCTGGGAACCTTCTCGACCTTCCTACCGTCACCGCCGCCCGGTTGTCCTCCACCTTCCCGTTTGTTACTCCCGTGGCCCGTCCGCAATGGGACGATAAGGGCAACGAGAAACTACGACTCGCACGCTTCCACGCTGCCGACGGGGGCTACTTCGACAACCAGGGCGTCGTCAGCGCCATCGAATGGATCCTGGCAATGAACGAGGAGGAGGTGCTCGACCAGTTCTCCAAGATCGTGTTCATCCAGGTCAACGCCTTCCCGGAGCCGTGCGAAAGCTCTGGCCAGAGTAGAGAGGCAGGACTGCTCAGCTGGCTCGAGTCCACCACCGCCCCGGCGCGCACCCTCGAGAAGGTCAGAACCTCCTCGCAACTTTGGCGCAACAGCCTCGAGCTCCAGGCCCTCATCGGCACGATCTCCGATGACTCCGAGGACTTCGAGAACGAGAACTCCCGGCCCAGCAAAGTGCTTCCCGTCGTGATCCAGCCACCCCAGGACTGTAAAGGTCCCGGCGCCAATCCACCTCTGTCCTGGTACCTGTCCGAAAAGGACAAGAAATGGATCGAGAAAACCTGGGAAGAGCTCGAGATGCGCTTCACCAAGAGTGAAAAGTACCCTGCGTTCGAAGAGCTAGAAAAGCTTTTCCAGCCCACCTCACCAACAGCCCCGAAACAGGACAACGCCGCCTGAGAGTCCGTGGTGAAAGCGGTCGCCGGGTGGCCAACCTCAAGAAGAGACCGGCACCGCCTCCGCCAGCAGCTCGAAGTGGCGATCCCGGTGCAGCAGGGCAAGATCGTGGTGGCGGGCGCAGGCGGCGATGAGGAGATCGGTGCTGGGGAGGGTCAGGCCGTGGCTGCGGGGTTGGGTCGGGGGGTCGCAAGGCAGTGGCCAATGTCTCTTGCCCTGCACCGGGCGGCGCGCGCCGCCCGGTGCAGGCGCTTGGTTGAGCGCGGAGCCTAAGCGAACATGAGTCTTCCACGGGGTTCCGGGATCGGCCGCCCGAGCTCCTCAGCGGTTTCGATCCACTCGGCGATAATGACTTGCACGTTCGCGAGCGCCGCTTCGTAGGTCTGGCCGTCCGCCGCACAGCCCGGAAGCTCCGGCACCTCGGCGATGAAGGCGTCATCCTCATCGCTCCAATAGATGATGACTTCGTATCGAGGCTTACCGCTCATCATTTCCTCCAGCGAGACGGTATTTCAGGATGACATCCCGGACCTGGCGAACCTGGTAGGCCTTGGCCTTGGCCTTGGCTCCTTTGGGCTGCAGGTTCAAGATCTCCGGAATGCCCTCCATCGTGAAGATGTGGTGGCTGCCTTTGGTCCGCTCGTCAAAACCCAGATTCCGGAGGAGGGAGCAGAGCCGCTGAAACGGGACATTGGCATCGGCGGTCCCGCGGAGGATCTGGTCGAGAAGCTTCTTCCGCGCGGACATGAGCCTAAGTCTACAGCAGTCAAGCTAGCAGCCCGTGGCAGAAGTCGAGCCGCGCTGCGAGCGGCCCTTTTCCGCCGAATCTTCGTTCGAAAACCTCGCCGATACTCGCATCGCCTGCGGTTTTCCGGCCTTGATTCGGCGAAAAATTGCTCGCTCTCGCTGGCGTCTGACTCTTGCCACGGGCTGCTAGGGGCGCCCAACGTTGATGCCCCCACCGGAGGCGCCAGCTGGCCGGTCCAGGGGCTGGATTGAACGACAGCTCACGAGCTTGCCTCGCGCTTTCTCTTGGCTTCGTGGTCCATGAAAAAGGTGAATTTTCCTTGCACCACCTCGAAGAACTGTCCTCGCTCCAGTTCACGACGAGAGTATCGAGTGAGGTGCTCCCGAACTACGGCATCTGGCACTTGCTCAATCGGCACCGGCCGCGCTTGCGGATAGACGAGTTGACCCATCTCGAGGGGTGACATCGTGGCAATCTGCGCCCTCGCCAAGACATCGAGAGCTACATCCAAGACCGGATCTACTTCCGATAGTACCGGATCAATTCCCGAGCGATGTCGCCCTCGCGCTTCCCAATCCAACATTCTATTTCGCTTCATTCACCTTCCTGTCGTTCAACGGCCTTGGGCTGAGCGGGGCGCGCAGCGTGCCCGCTCTAGCGAGTTGCTATGCGCAGCAACCAGGATTTCATCAGACCTCACTGAGCCTGCTGCCTTCCGAGACCAAGAAGTGCTGCAATTAGCGCCCCAGAGTACAGAAATAGAAGGGTTTCATAGCCAAACTGCGCGTCGAACAGGAACAACTTTCCTCTAACCACCTTCACTACCCATAAGCCAATATGCTCTAGAGCAACAACCATGAAAGGCGCAGCAAAGTGCACCAACTTTTTCTTCGACACGAGAGCCATGACTATGAAGCCCAAGCCAGCGGTTAGCGTCACAAGCGTTAGATTCACAGCCAGCCACTCCCAAGTGATAGCTTGGAAGTACATCCCCTCATAGACCACAAACGCCAGAATAACTGCTCCATACAAGACATACAGCCATGCGAAAAGCGACCATACCCAATCAAGCCCCTTCGCTTCGCTCCTCGCGTATCGCGCCAGGAGTACCGCAAAGATGAATATGACTACGATGAGCGCAACATGGCTCTTAACACCTTCCCCAGACAAGGCTGCGTCTCGAAAGAATGCACCGTAAATGAATGAAGCTATGGTTATCAGGTCAGCAACGAAAGCCATTCCAGCTATGAACCCTGAGAACTGCCTTAGCTTACTCATTTTACTAGGTTTCCTCTCAACAACATCCGCTCGGTGCCCGTGGCATAAGGCATCCGCTGCAAGGCTGTGGCCTGCGGCTGAGGAATCTGCGCAGAACGGTGTGGCTGCTAAGCGGTGGCGCTAGTCACCAGCTTCAGCAGCGTGGTTCTGCGGCGCTTCAAGTTAGTAGTCACGTCTCATCCTCGGCGATTCGTTTTGGGTTCAATACCGCCTCAACGAACTCTTCGGGAGGTTTATAGTTATGCTTCGTCACGTAGTGATGAACCATCGTTGGCGCGGAGTACCACACTCCGTTCTGGCCGAGCACGCGAATCTGGCCGTTGCCGATTGTCGACCAAGGTGGATTCACGTTTGAATCTTGTGGACAAAATTCGCAGTCGTGAAAGCCACGGTGCAGGAGAATCGGCCTTGCACAGATTTCTTCAAGGGCCTGATGGAATTCTGGGAAGGTCTGTCCGGTGGGATATGGGCGCTCTTCACCAAGCCAGCCAACGTTCAATACACCGCTCTCTTCTTCGCCCGCAGTGTACGTGTGAGTTGTCAAATCTCTAAAATATGTCATGGTCTAGCCTTATTGGGAGGTGGCTCTTAGTCGCATCGGAGAGCAAGCCGCAGAACGGATTGCGCATCAGGGGCGCCCCTTCAGCCAGCTGTTGATGGCCAGCGAAGTCACCAGCCCACGACCACTACGGCCGATGGATACGGCTGTGGCGTCCCTTTGCATGCGCCTTGTTCTGCGGCTCTTCTTCACGGCACTACCTCCCTCTTCTGAGAATTACTTTAGACGATTAAATCAGTTCACCAGGCGGTTTGATCGTCTTCCATACCCTGACAGCTTCCTTGATTATCGGCAGCTCGGCGGCTTTCACGATTGGTATTCGCAGGGGCGAGCTATCTCTCAGAGCGTAGTTGAAGAAGCTCTCTTGCTTGAGGTGCCCAGTAACGAATGTGATGACTAGGACCCGTGCTAAAAGAAATTGATAAACCCGATGCCCTTTCATTCTACCCTGACTGGGTGGTGGCATGTTACGTAGGTCTTCGTCATCCAGGATGTACAGGATGACAGGGTACTCACACTCTTCACCAGGATTCTGATTCAGAATCATTCCTCTGATGGACTCTTCGTGAGGGCCTAGGCGGACATCCCCATACGTTTGCAGGCTTGATACGCTAGCTCGCCACAAGATAGACAGGAGTAACAGTTTGAGGCTAGCGTAATCGTGACCTTCAAGGATAAGCTGTTGATCTCCCTGACTGTCAGTACACTCGGTGAGCTTCAGCCTTGAGCCCGGTTGCTCTCCCGAGAGAGTCCGCCACGTCGCTAGAGATTTCTGCTCAAAGCTTCTATTAAGATACTGCTCGCAATCGACGCAAAGTAGTTGTTCGCGGATTCCTTTTTGGGGGAAGCCGAGTTGGACTCCTTCATCTGTACTAGTTGCAGAGAGCATTCGCCGTGGCTTCTCATCGTAGAGAGGTTTATAGATAAACTCGGGCACAATGTGGGAGTCCGCCAGATCTTTGGCTTCGCGGCACAGCTTGCAGAAATCAGATCCATCTTTCATGCCGGCCTAGCTGGTCCTCTTAGCCGCAGAACGTTTCAAGCCAAGCGGCGGCGCCAGCCGTCCGTTTGGGCGCAGGGATATGCGACATCGATCCTCGGAGAGGATACCATCGGCACTTACGGCATTCTCAGCCATGGAAGGCCCGCTTCTTTCAGGAGGGCCTGGGCAGCATCGCGTCCGCCAAGCGAATCTGAGAGATGGTGTTGTATGCCTACTGCATGTGTCAGATTTAGGCATCCCGAAAGCCAGCTTACGTAGAGCGACTTGCCCATGGACTCCGCCGCCGCCGCGGAACCCCAGAGACTACGAAGAGAATTCCATTGCCGGATCACACTGCCCAGAACTTCCTCTGCTCGCCGACCGTCCCAAACAGATTCCGTTGAAATCTGCACTGTCCGACTGATAGCAGTGTTCCAAGCGCTGCCTAGCCGGCTTACAAGGGCCCTTACCACCTCATCGGCGTTGACCACAAATATCTGCTCGCGCTCCAGGCAAACTACGCAGATGTAGACAGGCATTGGAGTCGCTCCCCAATAGGTGAGGTGATCCACACTGAACCTAAAACCGAACTTTTCCCCTCGGCGCGTTGGAAGGGACCTATCTGTGCCCTTGACTTGCAGGAATGCAAAGCACGGCCCTTCCCCGTCAGATGGTAGGTGCTGCACTAGAAAGTCAAATCCATAGTCGACGTTGCATGGGTTTACGATCCACCCTTGCTTTAGAAAAGCGCTAGCCACAAGGTTCTCGGCTAGGTCGCCTGCCTGATGTGATCGAGGTCGTTTCATTGGTCTATCTGAAAGTCGTACTCACACCGACACAGGTTCGCATATCGGGCGGCCGCTCAGCGCCCATCGGAGCCGCGCAGCGGCGGAGAGGTGCGCTGCAGCGGCGGGGTTCGGCGGCTCCTTTACTGCCGTAGCAGAAGTGAGCAATCTAGTCATGGCCCAACATCTTCCTCATTGTCTGCCCGTCGAGAACCGCTCCGCAATTAGCTGGGCTATCTCTAGGACGCTCATTGGAGGGCTCGGAAGCGCGACCTTGTCTGCGAGCGATGGGCTGAACTGCAGAACATCATCTACAGTGACACCAAGCCAAATAGGCAGAATGATTCTGTCAGCAGCCATCTCACGACTTAGGAGGCCATCAAGTTCATAGAGCGGCCACTTCTTCCGAAAATAATTCCTTGACAGGATGACCACACCGAAAGTCGCGTGCTTTAGGCCAGCATCTATCTCACGTCTAAGGCTGTCGCCAATTTTCAGAACAGTGCGATCAAACCAGACCTTGATAGATTGCTCTGCTAACTTATCAACTAGCAACTGCGCGAACTCCCTGTCTTCGCTTGCATAAGAGATGAATAGGTCATACGGCTTTTCGGCAACTGCTCCCTCTCCTCTGCTGTCCGCTTGTTTAGTGTTTGTTTCTAGAACAGCTAAATTCCGCTCAAGCTTTGAGAAATCCCACACCTCTAGTCTTCCATTGGATACGAGGTAGAACAGTGGTTTCTTGGGGTTAAACCCTGCATTCAGCTCAGGTGCGGGGACGTTGCGCGTATCTCCAGCGATGCTACTTAGCCTGGTACCAGGCTTTACCCATCTGAGATCGAGCTTTCCCTCCTCGCTGGTGCGTTTGTCAAAGAGCAATCGACCGTCACGAGAAACCAAGCTACCCACTGTCTGGAAAGGATCTACATCGTTCGACTGATCCCAGAAAATTTCGTGCCCGTTCCGTTCTTCGAGGAGTTTGCCTGTTTCTGCGTGCCGGAGGCACTCTTGATACTCCACCCAGAATTCATCACTCACCTCACCGCCAGCGACAAAGCCGCCTCGGTGACAAAGCACCTGGCCATCGGGAGACCAACTCCGACCGAGATACCCGGGGAAACCCCAATAACTTTCAGGCTCCAATTCACTCAAGGGTAACAACCAGAGTCGCTCACAGCCGTAGGGAGCCCTGAAGTATTCTTTCACGACGCTCACTGATCAACCGATTTCATCAATTGGCCTTTCAAGGCCGCCGAACATTAAATTCAACGGCCTCCGCCACAATCCGCTTATTGGACTCGCACGGCCACTTATTCAAGGCTCGCTCCCCTTCCAAGATGCTCTTTTTCTTCATCATAGGCTGCCTGTGGAGTTAGGGTCAATCTTCGAGCCTGTCCAATAAGCCGGCCGCCACAAGGTTTGTCGCGTAGTTCTCCCTTATCCGACAAGCTTCACCGCTGAGGCATGGGGGAGGAGTTGGCGTCTAACCGGGATCTTGGGCCGGTTCGCGGTCTCGCCAGCTGCCTATTGGACACGAAATGCTGTCGGATAGGCAGATAGCTGCCTGTTCGCATAGGCGCTGTCGTATAGGCGCCTGCGCCTGAGAGCCAGTCCGCCTGATTTCAGGACGAAATCGGCACCGCTTCCGCCAGGAGCTCGAAGTGCCGATCCCGGTGCAGCAGGTCGAGATCGTGATGGCGGGCGCAGGCGGCGATGAGGAGGTCGGTGCTGGGGAGGGTCAAGCCGTGGCTGCGGGACTGAATCGCAAGCTCGCAAGCCAGCCGCCAGACTTCGGGGCCGGTCTCGACGACCTGCAGGGTTTGTTCGAGGCTCGAAAGCCACTTGCGCTCCTCGTCGCCGCGCACACCGTTCCAGAGCTCGAGGCGCACCAGGTCACAGAGCCTCGCACGGTCTTCGCGCAAGGCTTTGCCGACGGACTCGCGCACCACCTCGTCGCCGCGCACCCGCATCGCCTCGATCCACGCCGAAGTATCGATGAGAACGCCTCGACGCTCGGTCATTTGCTCTCCCGTAGCTTCTTCAGCTCCGCCGGAGAGATGACCTTCGCGAAGCTACCTAGCTCCCCAGCGAGCTGTTCAAGCCGCTGACGGCGGTTGAAATCCACCACGGCGGTGACCACCGCCTCCCGCTTGGTGCGGGCTCCGGTCCACCGAATGGCTTCTTCGAGCTCCTCCTGAGGAATATCAATCGTAGTTTTCATGCATCCGATCCTATCACTGGACGGAATCTTCCCGACGACTTCTAATTCCGGAATCCACCCCGATGCTGCATCTGACGGCGAAATCTGAAACTATCTACAGAGCTGGAGTACCATCGAGAAAGACCATCGCATCCTGAGCCTCTGGAGGCTGATCCCTGCGCTTCGCCTGCTACCCGGGACATCCTTGAACATCGCCGAGAAAGTCACGCCATGACCGGATCCCTACTCGTCTATTCCAAGGTCCTCGCCATCGTCGGCGACATCATCAAGGTGTCGGTGCCGGAGTCGTCCGCCGGCAGCGCTCCCGCTGTGCGGCTGGGGGATCTGGCGCTGGTGGAAAGTCCCGGATCGGCGCCGTCCACCGCGCAGGTGATCCGCATCGACGGTGACGTGGTGTCGCTGCAGGTCTTCTCCGGCACCAAGGGTTTGACCACCGGTGCCCGCACCCGCTTCCTGGGCCACGCCATGCGGGCCCCCTACTCCCAGAACATCCTGGGCCGCATCTTCGACGGCGCCGGCGAGCCCATCGACGGCGGGCCGGATCTGTCCCAGGGGCCCCAGACGGAGATCGACGGACCCACCGTCAACCCGGTCAAGCGCGTGCTGGCGTCCAACATGATCCGCACCGACGTGCCCATGATCGACGTCTTCAACTGCCTGGTGGAGAGCCAGAAGATCCCCATCTTCTCCATCGCCGGCGAGCCCTACAACCGCTTCCTGGCGCGCATCGGCATCCAGGCCGACGCCGACATCGTGGTCTTCGGCGGCCTCGGATTGGTCTTCGACGACTACCACTTCTTCCGCACCGCCTTCGAGGACGCCGGCGTCGGCGCCCGCACGGTGATGTTCGTCAACCTGGCCTCGGACCCCATCGTCGAACGCACCCTGGCGCCGGATCTGGCGCTGGCGGTGGCGGAGCGCTTTGCCGTCGAGGAGGGCAAGCGGGTGCTGGTGCTGCTCACCGACATGACCGCTTACGCCGACGCCTTGAAGGAGCTGGGCATCGCCCTCGAGCAGGTGCCCTCCAACCGGGGCTACATGGGCGACCTCTACTCCCAACTGGCGCGGCGCTACGAGAAGGCCTGCGACTTCAAGGGCGCCGGCTCGGTGACTCTGCTCACCGTCACCACCATGCCCGGCAACGACGTCACCCACCCGGTGCCGGACAACACCGGCTACATCACCGAGGGGCAGCTCTACCTCCACGACGGCATGATCGACCCCTTCGGCTCGCTGTCGCGGCTCAAGCAGCACGTCATCGGCAAGGTCACCCGGGAGGATCATGGACAGGTGATGAACACCATGATCCGCTTCTTCTCCAGCGCCCGGGACGCCGAGCAGAAGCAGGCCATGGCCTTCGAGCTCTCGCCCTTCGACCACAAGCTGCTCAAATTCGGCCGCCTGTTCCGCAGCCGCTTCATGGACATCGCCGTCTCCCAGCCCTTGGAAGAGGCCCTGGACGATTGCTGGCGCACCCTCGCCGAGTGCTTCGAGCCCCATGAGCTGCTGATGAAGCAGTCGATGATCGACAAGTACTATCCACAGGACAGCGAGGCCCAGGAAAGCGCGGAGGCCCATGGCTAGACTCGCCCTCAGCAAGAGCTCGCTGCTCAAGGAGCGGCGGCAGCTGGCCAACTTCGAACGCTTTCTGCCATCGCTGGATCTGAAGCGCAAGCAGCTGATGATCGAGCGCGGCAAGGCGCGCACCGCCTACGCGGCCCGGCGCCGGGAGCTGGAAGAGCTGCAGGCGGAGGTGGAGGACAAGCTCCCCATGCTCGCCAACCACGAGGTGGAGCTGGACGGCCTGGTGCAAATCGAGAACGTGCGGCGCAGCGAGGAGAACGTGGTGGGAACCCGCCTGCCGCGCATCGACGAGGTGGAAGTCGCAGTGCGTCCCTACGCCTTCCTGGGCCGTCCCCACTGGGTGGACAACCTGGTACGGCTGCTGCGCGCCTACCTCGAGGCGAGGCTGCAGGAGCGGGTGGCGGAGCAGCGGGTGAAAATCCTCGAGCACGCGGTGCAGCGCATCACGCAGCGGGTCAATCTCTTCGAAAAGGTGCTCATCCCGCGCACCCGGGAGAATATCCAGCGCATCGAGATCTACCTCGCCGACGAGCAGCGCAGCGCCGTGGTGCGGGCCAAGATCGCCAAGCGCAAGAACCTGGAGCGAGCTCAAGCATGAGCGTCGTCGCCCTCAAGAAGGTCACCGTCTTCGGGTTGGCGGGAGAAAAGGACCAGCTCCTCTCCCACCTCCAGGATCTGGGCATCCTGCACCCGGTGCGGCTGGCGCCGAAGCTCAATCGGCCGGAAGAGGAGACGGTGGAGTACCCGCGCCAGACCTACCAGGCGTTGCGCTATCTGTTGGCCACTCCCATCAAGCGCCGTTCGGTCACCGACCCTACCGGCTTCGACCGCACCGCGGTGGTCAGCGCCGCCCAGGCCAACCGGCGCCGGCGGCGGGAGGTCCAGGATCGCATCGATCAGCTGCGGGTGCGCCTCCGCGCCGTCGAGCCCTGGGGCGATTTCGAGCTGCCGCCGCTGGACGAGCTGGCCGGCCAGCGGCTGTGGTTCTACCTCATGCCCCGGCGGCGCCTGCGGCAGATCCCCGAAGACTTGGTCTGGCAAGTGGTGCAGATGGACCACCGGGTGGCGCGGGTGGTGGTGGTGTCCAAGGGCCTGCCCGCGGGAGTCCCCGGCGAGCGTTCCCGGGTGGGCACCCGCTCCCTCTCGGAGCTGCGGCGGGCGCTGGAGCTAGCGGAGAGCGAGCTCGAGGATCTCGACGGCGAGCGCTGGAGCCTGACCCGCTGGATCGGCCTGATCCAGACCAACCTGGCACGGGCGGAGGACGAAGCCTCCCGCCGCCACACCGCCGCCCAATCCCTCGACGCCGGCGAGATCTTCGCCGTCCAGGGCTGGGTCCCGGCCACCGAAGTGGCACGGGTGGAAGAGCTGCTGGAAGCCGAGGGGGCGGCGGCCACCTTCGCCGATCCGGAGCCCGACGAGGAGCCGCCGACGCTGCTGGAGAATTGGGACCGGGTTTCCGGCGGTGAGGATCTGGTGGGTTTCTACCAGCTCCCGGGCTACCGCGACTGGGATCCATCGGCGGTGATCTTCCTCTCCTTCGCTCTCTTCTTCGCCATGATCCTGGCGGACGCCGGCTACGCCGCCGTGCTCTCCCTGCTGCTCATCGCCTTCTGGCGGCGACTGGGCAAGAGCATCGCCGGGCAGCGCATGCGAGCACTGTCCGCCGCCATCTGCGTCGCCTCCTTGGCCTATGGAGCCCTGGTGGGCAGCTACTTCGGGGTCACGCCGGCGGAGGGCTCCTGGCTGGGACGGCTCAAGCTCCTGGATGTCTCCGATTTCAGCACCATGATGAAGCTGTCCATCGGCGTCGGCACCCTGCACCTGATTCTCGCCAACGCCCTCACCGCGTGGCACCGATGGCGCAGCCGCAAGCCGAAAGCGGCCCTCACTCCGGTGGGCTGGATCACCATGATGGCCGGCGGCCTCACCACCTACCTCGGCGGCTACGGCACCGCCATCGGTGATCTGGGACTGACCCTGGTGGCAGCGGGCGCCGGCATCGTCCTGCTCTTCACCGGCCGGCCGGTGAAGGGGCTCAAGGATCTGCCCTGGCGCCTTCTCGACGGCCTCAAGGAGCTCACCGGCTTCTCCAAGGCTTTCGGCGACATCCTCAGCTACCTCCGCCTCTTCGCCCTCGGTCTGGCCAGCGCGTCGTTGGCCCAGACCTTCAACCAGCTGGCGGAGCAAGCCCAGGGCTCGGGGGCAGGGATCGCCCTGCTCTTCGGCCTGCTCATTCTGATCCTCGGACACAGCCTGAACCTCGTCCTCGCCCTCATCGGCGGCGTGGTCCACGGCTTGAGATTGAATTTCATCGAGATGTACAACTGGAGCGTCTACGGTGAAGGACAGCCCTTCAGGGCTTTCCGCAAGAAGGAGAAAGCAACATGGAAACAGTGAGCCTAATTCTCGGCTGGGCCGGCATCCTCAGCCCGCTGATGCTGGGCGCCATCGGCTCCATCGTCGGCTGCACCATCGCCGGCCAGGCGGCCTGTGGAGCTCTGCTGGAGGTCGAGAGCGGTTACGGCCGCTACATCGGTCTCTCGGCGCTGCCGTCCTCTCAAACCATTTACGGCATCGTGGTGATGTTCGCCCTCAATCGCCCGGTGACGCCGGAGAACGGCCCGGGGCTCTTCGCCATCGGCTGCCTCACCGCTCTGGCGTTGATGATGTCGGCGTTCCGCCAGGGCGACTGCATCGCATCCGCCATCACCGCCTCCAAGTCCAAGCCCGAGGTCTTCGGCCTGTCCATCGCGCCGGCGGCCATCGTCGAAGGGTTCTCCGTCTTCGCCTTCGTCTTCGCCCTGGTCCTCGCCGGCGGCCTGCCGGCGGCACCCTAAGGAGACACGATCATGAGTGAGCGAAGCACCCTGGACACCGCTGAGGTCACCTCCTCCGGCGTTGAAACGCTCATCGAGCGGCTGCGCCAGGAAGGGGTCGGCGCCGGCCGTGCCGAAGGCGACCAGATCGTCCAGAACGCCCAGAACCAGGCGGAAGAGATCCTCCGCAAGGCCCGCCACCAGGCGGAAGAGCTGGTAGCCCAGGCGCGCCGGGAGGCGGAGCAGGCCACCAGCGCCGGCGAGGACGCCCTGCGCATGGCGGCCCGGGACACCGTGCTCAAGATGCGCGAGGAACTGGGGCAAAAGCTCGAGAGCCGGGTGCGCCGCCTGGTCACCGAGGAGCTGGAAGATCGCCAGCTGATGGCCCAGCTGATCCTCGAAGTGGTCTCCCGGGCGGTGGCGGACAGCGGCGTCGCGTCGGCGCGCAAGGTGGAGATCGATCTGCCGGAAGAAGTGCTGGACCCGGCGCAGCTGCGGGAATCGCCCCAGGAGCTCAGCGGTCCCTTGAGCGACCTGGCCAAACAGGTGGCCACCGCGTCCTTCCGCGAGGGGGTCAGCTTCGAAAGGCTCGGCCCCGGCGGGCAAGGCATTCGCGTGCGGCTGGTGGACGAGAGCATCGAGGTGGACCTCAGCGACGCCGCCATCGCCGAGCTGCTGCTGCAACACCTCAAACCCCGCTTCCGGGCGGTGATGGAAGGCGTCGCCCAATAGGGGCGGGCACCCCGAGGTTCTCATGGCTCGATCCCGTCGCTACTACCAGCTCATGGCCAGCCTGCCGCCGTTGCTGCCGCTCTTCGAGTCGGAGCAGACCCCCATCTCCCGGCTGCGGCTGGAGGAACGCCTGGGCATGCTGACGGCGGAGGACCGGGCGGAGCTCTCCGCCATCACCTCCCTCACCCACTGGCACCGGCTGGCGCCGGATGCCGACGACGCCCACCTGGTGGCTCTGGCCCACCGGGTGGTGCCGGCGATCGGCAATGCCGAGCTGCGGGAGATTCTTACCTGGCGGCTGGAGCTGCGCTCCGTGGTAGCGGCCCTGCGGCGACGCCAGGCCGGCCGGCCGGCGCCGACCGCTGGCGAGCTGTGGGGCTACGGCCGTTGGGTGCGCACGGTGGAGGCCCATTGGAGCCACCCGGACTTCCAGCTGGCGGGGCCGCTCCCCTGGGTGCCGGAGGTCCGCCAGCTGATGGAGCAAGACCAACCCTATGAGCTCGAGCGCGCCCTGCTGGGGGTCTCCTGGCGGCATCACCGGCTGGCGGCGGAAGGGCATTATTTCGATTTCGAGGCGGTGGTGCTCTACGTCCTGCGCTGGGACCTGGTCCACCGCTGGCTGATGTACGACGGTCAGCGCGCCCGGCAGCGCTTCGAGGAGATGGCGGAAACAGCCCTCGAGGAATGGATCGCCTGAGCCCGAGAAAGACCGAACCCGAGGAAGATCGAATCCGAGGAAGGAACTTAGAGATGGCAGAGCGGACAGCACAGGCTGAGACTCAGTCCCAGGCCCGGGCCCGGGTGGTGGCGGTGCAGAACGACCTCATCACCCTCGAAGCGGCGGAAGAAGGCCAGCTGATGAAGAACGAGGTGATCTACGTCTGCCCCCGGGGTACCGACGAGCAGCTCAAGGGCGAGGTCCTGCGGGTGCGCGGTCGCACCGCCGATGCCCAGATCTTCGAGGAGACCCGCGGTGTCTCCGTGGGCGACCCGGTGGAGCAAACCGGTGAGCTGCTCTCCGCCCAGCTCGGACCGGGGCTGCTGGCCAACGTCTACGACGGCCTGCAGAACCCTCTGCACACCATCGCCGGTGATCACGGTTTCTTCCTGCCCAAGGGAGTCAAGGTCTCGGCCCTCGATCCTCAGGCCCGCTGGGCCTTCTCCCCCAAGGTCAAAGAGGGCGATCGCCTCGACGCCAGCGGCGTGCTGGGAAGCGTCCACGAGGGCCGCTTCGAGCACAAGATCATGGTGCCCTTCGACGAGCCCGGCCCGGTGGAAGTGACCTGGATCCAGGCCGGAACCTTCACCGTCGACACCGCCGTCGCCCGCATCCGGGACGCCTCCGGCAACGAGCGCGAGGTGACCATGACCCAAAGCTGGCCGGTGCGCAAAGCGTTGCCCCAGAACCTGCTGCGGCGCCGGTTGGCGGAACGCCTCTATCCCTCCGAGCCGCTGATCACCACCCAGCGCCTCATCGACACCTTCTTCCCCATCGCCCGCGGCGGCACCGCCTGCATCCCCGGCCCCTTCGGCGCCGGCAAGACGGTGCTCCAGCACCTCCTCTCCCGCTACTCCGCCGCCGACATCGTCATCGTGGTGGGCTGCGGCGAGCGCGCCGGCGAGATCGTCGAGATCCTCACCGAATTCCCCGAGCTCAGCGATCCCCGCACCGGCGGCTCGCTGATGGACCGCACGGTGATCATCGCCAACACCTCGTCCATGCCGGTGGCGGCCCGGGAGGCTTCCATCTATCTGGGCATCACCCTCGGCGAGTACTATCGCCAGATGGGCTACAGCGTGCTGCTGCTGGCGGATTCCACCTCCCGCTGGGCCCAGGCCCTGCGCGAGACCTCCGGCCGGCTGGAGGAGATCCCCGGCGAGGAGGCCTTCCCCGCCTACCTCGATTCCGCCATCCGCGGCCTCTACGAGCGCGCCGGCGTGCTCCAGACCCAAGACGGCTCCGTCGGCAGCCTGACCATCATCGGCAACGTCTCCCCCGCCGGCGGCAACTTCGAGGAGCCGGTGACCCAGAGCACCCTGGCGACGGTGAAGACCTTCCTCGGCCTCTCCGCCGCCCGCGCCTACAAGCGCTACTATCCGGCGGTGGATCCGCTGATCTCCTGGTCGCGCTATCTGGAGCAGCTGGCGGCGTGGTTCGATCAGAACGTCGCCCAGGGTTGGACCGGCCGCGTCGCGGAGCTCTCCCGGCTGCTCAAACGCGGCGACGAGATCGAGCAGATGATGCAGGTCACCGGCGAGGAAGGCATCACTCTGACGGACTTCGTCACCCAGCAGAAGGCTCTGCTGGTGGACATGGTCTATCTCCAGCAGGACGCCTTCGATTCCGTCGACGCCACCACCTCGCTGGAGCGCCAGAAAGCTTCCTTCGCTCTGGTCTACGACCTGGCGAGCCGAGACTACGACTTCGCCGACAAAGAAGCAGCCCGCACTTTCTTTACTCGCCTCACGGGGTTGTACAAGAACCTCAACTACGCGCGGGAAGACTCACCCCAATACGCCGACTACCGCCGGCAGATCGAAGAGCTCGCCCAAGGCGTCACCCGCCGGCCCGCGGCGGTGTCGGCCTGAGGGGCCCTAGCCACCTAAATCACCCGCCGCGGCGCCGCCGTCGCCGGGTCGCCGGTGTTGGGGGTGTCGGCGCGCTCGATGAGTAGGAGGTGGGTTTCCTCCTGCGCCACCGGCCGGTGCTCGACGCCTCGGGGCACGACGTAGAGCTCCCCAGGGCCGAGCTCCACCTCCGACTCCACGCCCTCCCCGTCCCGCAGCTGAATCCTCAGCCGCCCCTGGAGCACCAGGAAGAAGTCGTCGGTGTCGTCGTGGTGATGCCAGACGAACTCTCCTTGTACCTTGGCCACCTTCAGCTCGTGACCGTTGAGCTCCCCGACGATGCGCGGCTGCCAAAGCTCGGTGAACATCGCCAGCTTGTCAGCCAAATTGACCGCTTCCCTCATACCGTTACCCCAATTCTTTCCCGACTCTCCAGCAGTCAGAGCCCGCGCCCATGACCCGCCGCAGACGTGTTTTGCGCTAAGAAAATTGTCATACCAAGACCGGCCAGAGGCAACCTTTGGATGTCTTTCGTGTCTTCAAGAGCTATCAGAAACTGGTAGCCAGCCTCCAACGGACGCTCCTGCGAGACCAACCTCTTGTTCACCGCGAGCTCAAAACTACCGACTCTCGCTGTAGCCATCATCCCTTTTCTGTGCTCCGGCTGCCCATCGTCCACCGACCTCCATCGGGAGAAGCCTATGACCGCAGAAACCCAGCCCATCACCGCCGGCCAGACCGTAGACCGAAAGATTGCCGGCGGGAATCTCCACCCGTGGACCTGGACCGTGGCCGCCGACCAGGTGGCGCATTTAGAAGTCCAGCAGTTGGGCATCGACGTCATGGTTCGGCTCTATGTCGGAAAAGAGGAGACGGCGGAGCTGGAGGTGGACGGCTTCGACGGCGCCTGGGGCACCGAACGGCTGTCGGTCTGCCCGCAAGCCGACACCGAGTATCGAGTGGAGATCGAGCCCCTCAGTGCCAAAGCGCCCCAAGCCGCTTATCGGCTGACCTCAACGACGCCCAGGCCCGCGACCCTCGAGGATCGAGCCCGAGCCCAAGCGGAGCGCCACTTCGACGCCGCCGAGCGCATCCGCCGGCGAGGAGACAAGGCCTCCAAGAGACTCGCCATCCCTGCCTACCAGGAAGCTCTGGACCTGTTTCGGGAGACCTCTCATCTCCGCGGCCGGCTCGATACTCTGCGCCGGCTAGGCTGGCTCCGCGGGAATCTCGGCGAGACCGCAAAGGCTCGCCAGCGCTTCGATGAGCTGCTCGAGCTCGCCCGCAGCTCCGACTCCCAACTGGAGGAAGGCAACGCTCTCAACCTGCTGGGAGAGCTGGACTACAAGAACCACGACCTCGACGCCGCCCGCCAACGCTTCACCGAGGCCCTGGCCGTCGCCGACGAGATCGACGACCCGGCCCTGCGGGGCCGCTCCCTCAACAACCTGGCCTCGCTGCTCTACCTGCAGGAAGACCAGACCGGTGCCATCGCGGGCTTCCAGGAAGTCGCCGCGCTTTGGCAAAGGCTCGGCCGCCATCAAAGCCGCGCCAGGGTCTTGGTCAATCTCAGCTACGCCCTCGAACGCCAAGGCAAGTTCCCCGAAGCCATCGACGCAGCGCGGGAAGCCGAGAGGCTCTTCGACCAGGGCAACGATCCCCAGCGCCGAGCCGACGCCTTGCTACAACTGGCCGGTATCTATCAGGCCATGGGGCGGCCTGAGGACGCCGCCGACGCCCTGACCCTAGCTCTGGAGACTCCGACTGCGGAGCTCGATACCTCTACCCAGCTCAAGCTTGCGGGACTCCTGGGCCTGATCCAGGTACAGATGGACGAGCTGGAGTCGGCGGCCCACCGATTCCAATGGACCCTGGAGGAAGCGAGCCGTCACGGGCGCTCTCTCCACGAGGCCATGGCGGCCCTCAACCTCTCGGCCCTGCGCCAGCGCCAGGGCGACACCGAGGAGAGCCTGAAGCTGATCCAACGCGCCCGCAAGCTCTTCGCCGCGCAGGAGGATCACCGCCACCTCGCCGCCTGCAGCTTCATCGAAGCTCTCAGCCTGCGCCAGCAAGGGAATCTGCAGCGCGCCCTCGAACAGCTGGAGGCGGCGGTGGAAAAGGTGGAAGAGCTCCGTCTGCAGCAGGCGGGCTGGGGCCTGCGCATGGCCTTCTTCGAGACCCGGCAGAGCTACTACGACGAGCTCCTGGATCTGCTCTACGAGCTCTACCGCCAGACCCGCGACCCCCGATATGCCGAGCAAGCCCTCGCCGCCGGGGAGCGCCGCCGAGCCCGCAGTCTGCTGGACGCCCTGGCGGAAGGAGACCTGGGCTACCGCGGCAACGCCGCTCTCTTGGACCGGGAACAGCGCCTGACTCGCAACCTGGCGACCTTGAACACGGAGCTGCGGCTGGCCGACGATCCCGACCGGCCGAAGCTTGAACAGCGCCAGCGCCAGGTGCTGCTGGAGTTGGAGACCACTCGGGCGGAGATCCGCCGATCCAGCCCTCAATATGCCGATCTCACCCGCCCCGAGCCCCTCCCGGTGGAAGACATCCGGCAGCAGGTCCTGGACTCCGACACGGTGCTCCTGGTCTACACCCTGGGAGAGAAGCGCAGCCTGCTCTTCCTGGTGGATCGGGCTCAACCCTTGCGGGTCTTCCCACTGCCCCCGCGGCAGCGCATCCAGACGGCCGTAGACGCTGGACGGGAGGCGCTGCAAAGCCTCAACCGGGGCCGCCGGGCTCAGAATCATCGCGCCCTCCAAGAGCTCTCGGACCTGGTGCTGGGTCCCATCGCCGAGCGCCTCGACGGCCGCCGCCTGGCGGTGGTCGCCGACGGCGCCCTGGAGACCATCCCCTTCGCCGCTCTCCCCGAGCCTTCGCTCCCCGGCACCGACGAGCCCCAACCCTGGCTGCTGGAGCGGCGGGAAGTGGTCCACCTGCCTTCCGCCAGCGCCCTGGCAGCGTTGCGTTCCGAAACCAGCAGCCGCCCCCAGCCGACCTATCAGATCGCCGTCTTCGCCAATCCCAAATTCTCCCCCGACGGCCAGGGAGGGGACTCCGCCACCGGTTCCCCCACCTTGGAACGGAGCGGCATACGCCAAGGACAAAGCTTGGGCGAGGCCCTCCAGCCTCTCCCCTACACCAAGACCGAAGCCGATGCCATTCGCCCCCTCTTCAACCCCGACCGCAGCCGTTTTCTGCTCTCCACCGACGCCGACCGCGCCGCCTTCGAGGATCCGCTGCTGGAGCAATTCGCCATCCTGCACCTGGCCACCCACGGCTTCCTCGATCCGGTGAACCCGGAGCTCTCCGGCCTGGCCCTGGCCATGGTGGACGAAGACGGCCAGCCGGAGGACGGCCTGATCCGCGCCCACGAGCTCTACTCCCGACGCTTCAGCGCCGAGCTGGTGGTGCTCAGCGCCTGCCAGACCGGCCTCGGGCGAGAAGTGCGCGGTGAAGGAGTGGTGGGCCTGCCCCGGGGCTTTCTCTACTCCGGCGTGCCGCGGGTGGTGATGAGCCTGTGGAACGTCGCCGACTCCAGCACCGCGGAGCTGATGGAGAGCTTCTACCACGAGCTGGAGAAGGGCTTCTCCGCCTCCGCCGCGCTGCGCCGCGCCCAGCTCGCCATGCTGCGCTCCGACAACGAAGCCCACCGCCAGCCCTACCACTGGGCTCCCTTCGTCTTCCTCGGCGACTGGACGCAAAAGGGCTCTATTCGGGTGGGCAAGGGATTCGAGGAAGAAGGGGACGGCACGGTCGAGATCCGCGACCCCAACAAGGGGGAAGGGTACGACAAGGAGGGAGAGATCCCCGATGCCTCCATCCACAGCACCGCTGCTGCCACCAGTCAGGGCCACGAAGGAGAGGCGAGCCCCCAGGCCCGCATCCCGGACCGCTCCCCTCCACCCTTCTCGGCAGAGGTGGCGAGCCGGCTCCTCCGCGGCGTCCCGAGCCGGGATGAGATCCGGCGTCGCGAGCCCCTGAAACCGCCGGCACACTTCGTCAACGGCGTCGACGGCGAGAACAGCGCTCTACTGACCTCAGAGGTGGATCTACAGTGGAACGATCCGCAGATCGGTTCTCGGGAACGGCGGCGGCTGCAGCATTGGTGGGAAAACCTGGACCGCCTCCGGCTGCCGGAGTACGGCGTCGACCCCGACAGCCTGGCCGAGTCCGGCTGGGGGGTGATCTTCGGTCCCGACGTCACCCAGGACGACCGCGATGCCCTCAAGGATCTGTTGAAAAAACGCCAGAAGCAGGCCGGGGACCTCTACCAAGAGATCACCCTGGCCGAGCCCACCGACGCCCTCAGCTTCCTCGAGCCGAAGGGTGTAGCTTTCGGGCCGGTGGATCCGAAAAAGCTCCCCTACTACCTCCTCCTCGTAGGGGATCCGGACCGCCTGCCCTTTCTTTTTCAGTACCAGATGGACGTGCAATTCGCCATCGGCCGACTGCATTTCGACCAGCCCGACGACTACCGCCGCTACGCCGCCGGAGTACTGCGGGCGGAGGAGCTGCGGGACCTGGAGCGGCCGGCGGTGCTCTGGGGCACGGACATCCCGAAGGACGAGAACACCCAATGGATGATCCACGGTCTGGTGGACCCCCTGGCGGCGGAACTGGATCATTGGCGCTCGACCAGGAAGCGGGGGCTCTACGACGTCCACCGTACCGTCGACGGCCGCAAGGCGACGCTGCAGCAGCTGCTCCAGGAAGCTCCGCCGGCCCTGCTCTTCACCGCCTCCCACGGCGTGGTCTTCGGCGCCGGCTCTCCGCACCAGCGGGACTACCACGGCTCTCTGCTCTGCGAGGACTGGCGGCCGAAATCGCCCATCCGCCCGGCTGTCTTCTTCAGCTCCCAGGATCTCGCCCCGAGCACCGATCTCGGCGGGCTCATCTCCTTTCACTTCGCCTGCTACAGCACCGGCTGCAGCCGCCGCGACGCTCTGGAGCAGAACGCCTTCGGCCAGGGCCTGCGCCTGGCCTCCAAAGCCTTCGTCTCCCGGCTTTCCCAGCAGCTCCTCAAGCAGGGAGCCCAGGCGGTGGTGGGCCACGTGGACCGCGCCTGGAAGACCTCCTTCACCTGGAGCCAGGAGGGCGACCAGACCCGGGTCTTCACCTCGGTGCTGCGCCAGCTCCTCGACGGCTACCGGCTGGGCTTCGCCACCGAATGGATCCACAACCGCTACGCCGAATGCGCCAGCCATCTCTACCCGCTGCTGCGCTCTAAAGCCTTGCCGGAAAGCCGCGGAGCAGAGAAGCTCCAAGACCTCCTCAAAGCCACCCTCGACGCCCGCAACTACCTGGTCATCGGCGACCCGGCGGTGCGGCTGGTGGGGGCGGAGGCTCGCCAAGAGCTGCGCTACGAGGAAGCCATGAAGAGAGGCTGAACAGCTCCCCGCCAAGAGCTCCTCCCCTCCCTCCAGCAGTCCCTTCACCCCGCCGACTCCTCCAGTCCTCAGACTGCTCCGCCAACAGAGCCTGCCCCCCAACCACCCCAGCGGGTGGCGCCAGTCGTGGCAGGAGACAGTACGCTGAGAAAAGAGTTTTCCGGAAGGAGGCGCGGGATGAGTCAGCCCCGTAGGGTCACCGTGGACGGCAACGAGGCCGTGGCAGAGGTGGTGTACCGGACCCACGAGGTCATCGCCATCTACCCCATCACTCCGGCTTCGCCCATGGGCGAGTTAGCGGACGCCTGGGCCGGCAAGGGGCGGGAGAATTTGTGGAGGGACGTGCCCGAAGTGGTGGAAATGCAGGCCGAAGGCGGCGCCGCGGGAGCGGTCCACGGGGCCCTCCAGGGCGGCGCCCTGACCACCACCTTCACCGCCTCCCAAGGCCTGCTCCTGATGATCCCCAACCTCTACAAGATCGCCGGGGAGCTGACCCCCTGCGCGCTGCACGTGGCGGCGCGCTCGGTGGCCACCCACGCGCTGTCCATCTTCGGCGACCACTCCGACGTCATGGCGGCACGCCAGACCGGGTTTGCCCTCCTCGCCTCCGGCTCCCCCCAGGAAGCCCAGGACCTGGCCCTGGTGGCCCAGGCCGCCAGCCTGGAAAGCCGGGTGCCCTTCCTGCACTTCTTCGATGGCTTCCGCACCTCCCACGAGATCGCCAAGATCGAGGTCCTCACCGACGACGACCTGCGGGCGTTGCTCGATCCCGAGGCCGTCGAGGCCCACCGGCGGCGGGCGCTGACCCCGGATCGGCCGGTGCTGCGCGGCACCGCCCAGAACCCCGACGCCTTCTTCCAGGCCCGGGAGGCGGCCAACCGCTTCTATCGGGCGACGCCGGAGATCGTCCAAGGAGTCCTGGACCGCTTCGCCGAGCGCACCGGCCGCGCCTACCACCTCTTCGACTACCACGGCCATCCCGAGGCCGAGCGAGTGGTAGTGCTCATGGGCTCCGGCGCCGAGACCGCCCACGAAACCATCGACTGGCTGATGCAGCGGGGCCAGAAGGTGGGAGTGCTCAAGGTGCGGCTCTACCGTCCCTTCGACGCCCAGGCGCTGATCGCCGCGCTGCCGGCCTCGGTGCGCACCCTCGGCGTCCTCGACCGCACCAAGGAACCCGGCGCCCCCGGCGAGCCCCTGTATCTGGACGTGGCCGCCGCGGTGCAGCGTGCCAGCGCCGACGGTGAGGCCCCGTGGACCACGCCGCCGCGGGTGGTGGGCGGGCGCTACGGCCTCTCCTCCAAGGAGTTCTCGCCGGCGGCGGTGAAGGCGGTCTTCGACCACCTCGCCGAAGACCAGCCCCGCCACGACTTCACCGTCGGCATCGTCGACGACGTCACCCACCTCTCGCTGCCCATCGACCCGGACTTCGACATCGAGCCCGACGACACGGTGCGGGCGGTCTTCTTCGGGCTGGGCTCCGACGGCACCGTCGGCGCCAACAAGAACACCATCAAGATCATCGGCGAGGAGACCGACCACTACGCCCAGGGCTACTTCGTCTACGACTCCAAGAAGGCCGGCGCCGTCACCGTCTCCCATCTGCGTTTCGGTCCCCGCCCCATTCGCTCCACCTACCTGGTGGCCAGCGCCAACTTCGTCGGCTGCCACCAATTCCGCCTCCTCGACCGCATGGACGTGCTCGAACGGGCCGCTCCCGGGGCCGTCTTCCTGCTCAACTCGCCCTATGACGCCGACCGCGTTTGGGAGCATCTGAGCCGCGAAGTGCAGGAGCAGATCGTCGCCAAGGAGCTGCGCTTCTATGTCGTCGACGCCTACCAGGTGGCCCGGGAAGGCGGGCTCGGCGGGCGCATCAACACCATCATGCAGACTTGCTTCTTCGCCCTCACCGACGTGCTGCCCCGGGAGCAGGCCATCGACCAGATCAAGCAAGCCATCGAGAAAACCTACGGCAAGCGCGGCCCGGAAGTGGTGCGGCGCAACTTTGCGGTGGTGGACCAGGCCCTGGCCCATCTGCAGCAGGTCTCCTACCCGAAAACCGCCGACTCCCAGCGCCGCAAGCCGCCGCTGGTCGCCACCGAGGCTCCGGACTTCGTCCAGCGGGTCACCGCGGTGCTGCTGGCGGGCAAGGGCGACTCGCTGCCGGTCTCCGCCTTCCCGGTGGACGGCACCTGGCCCACCGCCACCAGTCAGTGGGAGAAGCGCACCATCGCCCAGGAGGTCCCGCGCTGGGATCCAGAGGTATGCATCCAATGCAACCAATGCGTCCTCGCCTGCCCCCACGCCGCCATCCGCGCCAAGGTCTACGAGCCCGAGGCGCTGGAGAGCGGTGATCCGCCGGCGGACTTCCTCAGCACCGACTACCGCGCACCGGACCTCCGCGGCCTCGCCTACACGCTGCAGGTGGCGCCCCAGGACTGCACCGGCTGCCATCTCTGCGTCGAGGTCTGCCCGGCCAAGAACAAAGCCAACCCCCGGCGCAAGGCGATCAATATGGAGCCGCTGACGCCGGTGCTCGAGGAAGAGAAGGCGAAGTACCGCTTCTTCCTCGACCTGCCGGAGATCGACCGCTCGCGGATCCAGCGCCTCGACGCCAAAGGCAGTCAGTTCCTGCGCCCACTCTTCGAATACTCCGGCGCCTGCGCCGGCTGCGGAGAAACGCCCTATCTCAAGCTGCTGAGCCAACTCTTCGGCGACCGGCTGTTGATCGCCAACGCCACCGGCTGCTCGTCCATCTACGGCGGCAACCTACCCACCACACCATGGGCGGTGAACGACGACGGCCGGGGCCCGGCGTGGTCCAACTCGTTGTTCGAGGACAACGCCGAGTTCGGTCTCGGGCTGCGGCTGGCGGTGGATCAGCTGGAGCAGCAGGCCCGCGGCTGGGTCCGGCGGCTGGCGCCGGAGATCGGCGACGAGCTGACCTCCGCCCTGCTCACCGCCGACCAGAGCGACGAGCAGGGCATCGAGGCCCAGCGCCGGCGGGTGGCGCAGCTGCGCCGGCGCCTCGAAGAGCTCGACGGCAGCGGTGGCCCCCACAGCGACGATCGCCGCCGGCTCCTCGGCCTCGCCGAGCACCTGGTGCGCAAGAGCGTCTGGCTGGTAGGCGGCGACGGTTGGGCCTACGACATCGGCTACGGCGGCCTCGACCACGTGCTGGCCCTGGGGCGGGACACCAACGTCCTGGTCCTCGACACCGAGGTCTACTCCAACACCGGAGGCCAGCAAAGCAAGGCCACCCCCCTGGGCGCGGCGGCGAAATTCGCCGCCACCGGCCGCGAGTTGCCGAAGAAAGACCTGGGGCTGGAGATGATGAGCTACGGCCACGTCTACGTCGCCCGGGTGGCCTTCGGCGGCAAAATGAACCAAACCGTCGAGGCGTTCCGCGAGGCCGAAGCCTATCCGGGACCGTCGCTGATCATCGCCTACAGCCCGTGCATCGCCCACGGCTACGACCTGGCCCACAACGCCGAGCAGCAGAAGAAGGCGGTGACCACCGGCGTCTGGCCCCTCTACCGCTTCGACCCCCGGCGCGCCGCCGACGGCAAGCCGCCGCTCAAGCTCGACTCCGGCCCGCCCAAGGGCCGGGTGGCGGACTACATGGCCGCCGAGACCCGCTTCCGGATGGTGGAGAAGATCGACCCGCAGCGCTACCGGCGCTTCCTGCGCCAGGCCCAGGAGCAGGTCGAGCAGCGCTACGCCGTCTACCAGCAGCTGGCGGGCATCACCATCCCCCAATTCGTCGCGGAAACGCCGGAGGACGCCTCCTGAGGAGAGCACCATGGATCTGAGCACCACCTATCTCGGCTTCGAGCTCCCCCACCCCTTCCTCCCCGGCGCCTCGCCGCTGGTGGACGACCTGGACGCGGTGCGCCGGCTGGAGGATTGCGGCGCCGCCGCCATCGTCATGCACTCGCTCTTCGAAGAGCAGATCGTCGGCGAGGAGATGGCCACCGTGCGCGCCCTCGACGAGCCCGCCGAATCCTTCGCCGAGGCCCTCTCCTACCTGCCGTCGCCGGAGACCTTCGCCCTTGGGCCCCAGGAGTATCTGGAGCAGCTGCAGCGGATCAAGGAGTCGGTGTCGGTCCCGGTCATCGCCTCCCTCAACGGCACCAGCCGGGGCGGCTGGCTGGAGTATGCTCGGCTGATCCGCCAGGCCGGCGCCGACGGCCTCGAGCTCAACGTCTACGAGCTGGTCACCGATCCGCTGGAGAGCGGCGGGGACGTGGAGCACCGCACCCTCGAAATGCTGGAGGCGGTGCGCGAGGCGGTGGGAGACCTGCCGCTGGCGGTCAAGCTCTCGCCGTTCTACACCGCCCCGCTGCACTTCGCCCGCCGCCTCGACCAGGCCGGCGCCGACGGCCTGGTGCTCTTCAACCGTCTCTACCAGGCGGACCTGGACATCGAAGAGCTGGAAGTCCAGCGCACCCTGCACCTCTCCGACTCCTCGGAGCTGCTGCTGCGGCTGCGCTGGCTGGCGATCCTCGACGGCCAGGTCGACGCCTCGCTGGCGGTCACCGGCGGTGTCCACCGCGTCGAGGATGCGGTCAAGGCGCTGATGTGCGGCGCCCACGCGGTGCAGCTGGTCTCCACTCTCCTCGAGCACGGCCCGGAACGCCTCGCCCTGCTGCGCCAGCAGCTCGAAGATTGGCTCATCGATCACGAATACGAGTCCCTCGAACAGCTGCGGGGCTCCATGAGCCTCGCCCGCTGCCCCGATCCCCACGCCTACGAACGGGCCAACTACCTCCACCTGCTCCAGAGCTGGCGGCGTACGGGGTGGTGAGATCGTAGCGGCGGCTGACTTCTTCAGCAGGCTCCTAGAAACTCTTCAACCACCTCCCGCAGCCACTGCGGCTCCTCCGCCACCAGGGCGTGGCCGGCGGTGGGGTGGGTAGTGACGGTGGCCTGCGGGATGGCCTCGGCGAGGGCGCGGCAGTGCTCGGGAGGCATGACCCGATCCGCCTCGGTGAGAACGACCCGGGTCGGGCAAGCGATGTTGGGCAGGTGGGGCCGCAGATCGAAGCCTTCGATGGCGGCGAGGATTCCCACCAGGCCACGGAACCAGGCCTCCGGCATCTTTCCCAGCGCCTGGCGCCGGGCCGCCAGCTCTTCCGCCTTGCGCTCGCGATAGGCGGGAGAAAAGACTCGTTCCTCCAAGCGCTGGAGAAACGGCTGGCGATCTCCTCCTTCCAGAATCGACTGGACGATGCCGGCCATAGACCGCGTCTCCGCGTCCATCGCCTCCGTAGCGTGATCCGCAATGGTGACCGCGGTGAACGAACGCACCCGCTGGGGATGCAGCGCCGCCAACATCACCCCGACAGCGCCACCGAAGGAGGTGCCCAGGACGTGGACGGAGGGGAGCCCGAGATGATCGAGGAGCCGCACCACGTCGGCGGCGTGGACCGCCAGGTCCGCCGGCGCCTCCCCCGGTGACCGCAGCTGACCGCGGAAGTCGCAGCCCACCACCTGGAAGCTCTCCCGCAGCGGCGCCGCCAGGGGCTCCCAGGCCAGGTAGGTCATCATGCCGCCGTTGAGCAGCAGCAACGGTGGCCCCTCGCCGCTCGCGGCGTGAGCCAAGATCGAGCCTTCGTCGGCAGCCTCTCCCTGCTCAGCCATCCTCTGCTCCCTTCCTCTGCTGATTCTCAGGGGGTGTGGCTGGGGAGCTCCGCCGCCGCTACTTCCGCCACCTTATTGGACGAGGTCTTCCCGGACTTCATCGGCAGCCGGAAGGCCGCCATCTCCTCGCCGTTGCGCACGTAGAGCACGCCGTCGGCGATCACCGGATGATTCCACGTCTTGCCCTCGATGGCGGCGATGCGGGCGACCTCCGTGTAGGCCCCGGGAGCGGCCTCCACCAGCGCCACGTCCCCGCGGTCGGAGATCACCAGGAGCAGATCCTGCTCCGGCAGCAACAACATCTGGCCGTTACCGTAGCGCCCCCCCTTCCACGCCCGCTCCCCATCCTCGACGCCGATGCAGGTGAGGATGCGGCCGTCGAAGCCGTAGACATGCCCCCCGTGGACCACGAAGTCGTTGTAATACGGCTTGAGTCGCCGGGTGGTCCACACTTCTGCGACGCTCCAGCTGCCGGCATCCTTCGTGGGCGCCAGACGCCGCGTCCCCAAGCCAAAGCTGGTGCCGACGAGCACCGTGTCGTCCTCCAGCACCCAGGGCTGGGTCACCCGAGCGCCGCCACCGGCGGGCCACTCGTGGCGCCACAGCACCGAGCCGTCCGCCGGCGCCAGGCTGGTCACCCCGTCCCCAGTGACGATGAGCAGCTGGCGCACACCGTGGAGGGTCGCCAGGTGCACCGAGCTGTAGCTCAGGGCCCCCGCCGGCGCGAACCACCGCGGCTCCCCACTGAGCTCGTCGTAGGCCACCACCGCCTTGCCGTCCGGGGCGCCGGTGTGCACCACGACCAATCCATCCACCACCAGCGGCGAGCTGGAAAAGCCCCACTCGGGGGTCTTGGCGCCGGTGTCCTCCGCCACGTCGCGGCGCCACAGCCGGGATCCGTCGAGAGCGTTGAGGGCGTTGAGAATGCCCGTGGCCCCCAGGGCGTAGACCCGCCCCCGATGCACCGTCGGCGTCGCCCGCGGGCCGGTACCGGCCATGGGCTCCCAGAAGCGCGCCGGATCTTCGTGGATCCACACCGGCTCGCCGGTGGACGCCCGATAGCAGGAAACCGCTTCCTGCTCTCCCCGCTGCTCCTGGGTGTAGAGCAGATCTCCCGCCACCGCGAAGGACGACCATCCCGGCCCCACCGGCCGGCTCCACAGCTCCTCCGGCGGCGAGGCGCTCCAATCCGTGGCCAGCGCGACGCCGGGCACCACGCTGTTGCGCTGCGCGCCTCGGAAGCCGGGCCACACGGCTTCACCGATCTCCGCCTGAGGGGGCGCCAGCACCTCTTCCGACGCCACCGCCTCCAGCAGCTCCTCCTCCGGCGTCTCGGCCCAGCGCCAGGCGAAATCCCAGCTCATGTCCCCGTGAATGCCCTCGGCCCGTACCAAGACCCAACTGCCGATGGCGACCAGCACCACCGCCACCAAGGACCAACGCCGCGGGCTTGCCGCCCACCTCTGGGTCAGGGCCGCCCAAAGAACAAAGGCCAGGCAGAGGATGGGAAACCCGTAGACGACGATGGCCATGGGCGTCGATGGATGAGCCAGTATGAAGGTCAGCACCGGCACGACCACCAGGACCAAGAGCCCGAGCCACCGGTCGCCCTTGGGAGCGCGACTGGCGAAGAGCCACCACACCAGAATCCCCACCAGGCCCACGAGGGGTCCGATCATCATGCCGAAGAATTGCACCATCGTCGCCGGCGCCACCATGCCGCTGCCGTGGGTGATGATCCACGCCAACGCCACCAGCACCCAGCCGGGCCACAGCCTCAATCCGCGCGTCGCTTGCTCCTGCGCCATGTTTCGAGCTCCTTTCGCCGTAGGGCGTTCGCCGCCGGGAGGATTGTATCGGGCCTGTCGGACTCGCCCCGCGCCGAGTGTGAAAAACTTCTTGTGACGTCCGTCTCAATAGCTGCGAACCGCCGGAGCCACGCCGTGACTCCCCTGGCTGAACCGTTTCGGCCCATCGAGTGTCTCTATCCGTGGGACCCTCCGTCCGCCGGACCTCACGGCATCCCCGTCACCCCGGAACCTGCTGCTCTCGATCAGCCAACACCCAGGAGAACGCCATGAGTATTAGCTTCATGACCAACGTCGCCGTAGCCCATTCCGTCGCCCGCTCCGGCGCTCATTCCGGCAAGAGGGGCTCTGAAGTCCCGAAAACCCGCAGCTTGGCTGCCGTGTCCCACAGCGCCCAGGGCGCCGCCGGTCAGACCCCGGAGATCAACAAGGCCCTGGACGTCATCATGGCCTACATCCCCACCGAGATCCTCACCGTCTATGTGCCGGTCCTGGCCATGTTGGAGACCACCGCCGGAAAAGTCGTCGGCTTCCAGGGCTTCCTCATCGCCACCCCCATCGTGGTCTGGCTGCTCTTCGCCGCCAAGCTCCGTACGGCGTCGGGCACACTCCCCCTCAACCCCAAGGCCTGGCCCTGGTGGGAGATGGTCGCCGCCACCCTCGCGTTCTTCGTCTGGGCCTGCGCCCTCGACGACAACGCTGTGCCTCTAGCTATCAACGAGAGCCTCGCCGGCATCCTGGTTCTCATCTCCGCCCCGGCTCTCGGCCTGCTGGCTCCCATCTTCCGCTCCCCCACCGCTCCAGCGCTACCGGGATCCGAGCCCGAGGCGTGATCTAGCTCAGGAAGTCACTCGAACCAGTGGTCAGGTCAGAACCCCCCGCCGCTGCATGGCGCGGGCGTAGAACCACAGCCCCAGGGCGACGAGAAAGATCACCGCGGTGAAGATGAGGGGGAACGCTCCTCCCATGACCTCGAGTCCGTTGGAGAGCAGGAAGTTGTGGATGGTGGTGATGACCATGGAGACGAGGGAGACGAGAAACACCGGCGTCGCCCAACTCTTGCGGATCAAGAGCAGCACCGACCCCAGCACTCCACCCCACACCGCCAGCGCCCAGAAAGAAACCACCCATGCCGGGAAGCTGTAGAAATACTCCAGCTGCTCCGGCGTGAAGTTGCTCATGTAGGCCTCGTTTTGGGTCTGGGTCATCAGGTAGTCGTAGGCGCCAAAGGCATTCCACAGCAAGGCGAGAATGCCGACGACCCACAGATGCCAGGGCGTGGACGGACGAGGGGCTGCTTCAGTCATGGTGTCCTCCTGAGGTCACGGTGACGGAGTTGGGAAACTGGCTTTTGGAGGGATTGTATCGCGGGGGGAGGGCTTGCGGGCACTCGGAGGTGAGGGCTGTCGCTACAATAGCCTCCATGTCCCCCGACGGACTCCGCCACCAACTCACCGCCCGCGCCCGCGACCTGCGCCAGGAAGCCACGGCCGCCGAACAAGCCCTCTGGGACCTCCTCCGCAACCGCACATTCCGCGGCCTCAAATTTCGTCGCCAAGCCCCGATCAAGGGCTACATCGCCGACTTCTACTGCGCCGAGCAACGGTTGGTGATCGAGCTCGATGGGGGTGTGCACGAAAGGAAAGAGCAGAAGCTCCGAGATGCCGATCGCGACGTGGATTTGGAGGTTCACGGATACCGCGTGCTGCGCTTCCGGAACGAGGCGGTGCTGCAGCGGCCGGAGGAGGTACTGCAGGCTCTTGGAGACTGGCTGGACGGCTGACT